>DATJBJ010000001.1:0-5709 GCA_035515395.1 Methanoregula sp.
CGGATCCGGTGTGCCGATCGGCGATGTCGTGGTTGAAGATCGCGTGATGGAAACGATCCTTGGCCGGGTCACTTCGCCGGACCGGCCGTACGACCTTGCCCGGGTCTCTCTGGAACAGATCGCGGGGGCCTTCGGCGCTTACCTTCGGCGGACGGTCAGGAGATCTGCGGCCCACCAGGCTGTCATCGTCGATTCCCGGGATACCCTCATGTCCGGGAGCGCCCCGGCACGTGGGACCGCGCTGGCCGATTATCTTGCAGGGAGAACTCTCCGGCAGGCAGCCGCGAACCGGTCGCGGCAGGAGATCCTCCCGCTCCGGCTCGTCGACCCGGTCTGCGGGCCGGGCCGGCTGCTGCTCTCCGCGTTCAGGCACCTCACCGGTCATGATGCCGGGGGCCCGTACACATCAGAAGAAGGGACGCAGATCATTCAGGATACTATCCACGGTGTGGACAGCAGCATGCACGCCGTGGCCGTGGCCCGGCTCCTCCTTGCGGCCGGGGTTTGCGGTTGCGGGGGGACCGGGTCGATCCAGGGCCGCCACGGGAATACCCATGCGGTTATCCGCGACGTTTCCCCGCTGCTTCGCAGTGCCATCAGGTGCGGCAATCCGCTCGTCGGCCCGGAGATCACCCGCGACGAATCGTGGACGTTCTGCCCGGTGCGGGAGAGGCACCGGCTCGACCCCTTTGCGTGGGATGCCGCATTCCCCGAGATCTTTGCCGCCGGAGGGTTCGACGCGGTGATCGGCAGCCTCCCCGCGGGGGCTGTCCCGAAGAAAGAGTGGATCCAGCAGTACTTTCAGCGACATTACCGGGTGTTCGACCCGGCTGCGGACCTCTCCTCGTATTTTGTCGAGAAGGGGCTCTCGCTCCTGCGTCCCGGCGGGACGCTCGGCTTCTGCATGGGCGATCGCTGGATGCGGGCAAGGAGCGGCGGCCCGCTTCGCTCGGTCCTTGCGGCAAAACAGATCGAAGAGATCGTGGACTTTCCTGCGGCCGGGGGGGGCGGTGCCGACCGGGGCGCCTGTATCCTCCGGCTGACAAACAGATCCCCGTCGCATCCGTTCCCGGTAACCCTGGCGGACCCCGGATTCTCCGGCAGCCCTGCGGAATACATTTCAGCCCACCGGTTCCCGGTAGAGCCTTCGGGCCTCGATGCAGGGGGCTGGGCGTTCCGCGACACCAGGATCGGAGATCTCCTCGCGAAGATTGCGGGTCCGGGGACACGGCTCGAAGAGGTGGTGATGGGGCAGTTCCGTTCCGGGGCTGGTGCAGGGACAGCCCGGTTGTTCCTTATCGGTAAAGATGAGCGGGAGGGGTTGATCCGGAACGATCCGCGTGCAAGGGCCTTTATCCGGCCCGTGATCTCCGCAAAGGATATCGGCCGGTACCGGACCGCGGCGGACCGGTTTGCGATCGTCATCCCCCGGGGGTGGACGGACGCTCACAACAAAACGCCGGCGAACCCGTGGCGCTGGTTCCGGCACCGGCACCCGGCCATCGCCCGGGTATTGAAAAAAACTGCCGGGGATCCGGGCGCCCTTCCCGATGGAAGGCACTGGTGGGAGAGTGCTGCCGGGCCCGGACGTAAGGAACCGCGCCCGGCAGTCCTTTTTCCTGCGCTGTTCCGGAGCCCGGCATTTGCACCCGACGACGGGCGGGCGATCGCGGATGAAACCGTGGGCGCGATCGGATCATCGAGCCTCTACCTCCTCGGGCTGCTGAACAGCCGGCTCACCGCGTTTGTCCTCGAAAATTCCCCCCGGAATTCCTCCGGCGGGAATTTTCATTCATGGGACGATCTCCGGGACTTTCCGATCTATACGCCGGACCTTGACGAACCGGACGACCGGGCCCGGCACGACCGCATCGCCGCGCTCGCCACGCGGATGATCGACCGGCAGAAAAAAATTTCGCAGGCTCCGGAAGGGTCTGGCCGCGAACGGCTGGAAAAAGAAATTGCATCGATCGACCGGAGGATAGATGCGGTCGTCTACGCTCTCTACCGTCTGACCAGGGATGAGATAGCCGTCGTGGAGTCGACGGCACCGTCGTAGATTCTCCGACGGAGATTTCTCCGTCGTAAAAAAAACCGATACCATGGCACTTTAACCGGCCGATCCTGCGGGCCCCGGTCGGAAGGGGCGGTCCCGGTAAGGGGGGGCGTTGCAGGCCCGCTAAATTCGCAGGTCTGATCCCGATTAAAATGACTATTTTTTAAAATTATGCGATTTAAATCCCATTTCTCCGGGATGTTGACGCAAAGCCCCACGGTCAGGATCCGACCTTCGTCCGATTGGCAAACGGGGCCCGTACAGGGCTTATTTGGGATCAGGATCCCGGCCTGCATCACGGCTCCTGCCGGCAGGGTCAGCAGCAGGGTCCAGGCACGGGAAGACCGGGCCGTCCCGGTCGATCATGGTGGTCTCCCAGAGATCCTTTCCAATGAGCCGGTACCGGCGGAACGTCCGGGACCAGGTAAATCTCACCCACACTTCGCGGTAGATGTATGCAGGGAATGGCAGGGTGCGCATGATCCGGTAATCATCACGGAAAAAATCTTCAGAGAGATCATATTCTCCCGGGGCATTCCGGGAAGTCCTGACCCGGACCACGAACAGATCGTTGCCCCGGTACGCTATCGCATCGAACGGCATATCCTTGTCCGGGTTGGGAACCCAGCGGTATCCCTGACGCTCTGCAAATTTTTTTGCCCTGCCGATGGTGACGGTTGGTCTGCACCCTCTCATGGAAGAATCTCCGGTCAATCCAGCCAGGAAAATGTTCCTGGAAATATTTCTTTAAAAAAATGAATTGATCCATGATACACTTTCCGGTTTGTTTTTTAATGAAGGGACGCCGCCAGAATTCCGGCTCGCCCCGGCAGAGCGGCTTTGCGAGATGCCGTCCCGCGGTGGGCGGGACTTTTCCCATCCGAAGGCTCCGCCTTTTGAAACCGGGGCGACCTTCGGTCACCAATTCCCTACGAAAACTCCGGCTCGCCCCGGCAGAGCGGCTTTGCAAGGTGCCTTCTTGCGGTGGGCGGGACTTCAAACCATCCCGGCACCAGCGTCCGCGGGATCTCCGCCACATCGGGTGCCGGGGCCCGGGTCCGGCATTTTCTGCACTTGTACCCCTTTTCCCGGCCGTCGCTCGTCATCCGCTTCCCACAGAGGGGGCAGGCCGGGGGCCGGCTAAGAATGGTCTTTGCGAGCGTGACGACGCGGAGTTTCTCGAGGTTGATGCTGCCCTTCTTGTAACTCCCGACCGCGATTACTTCGTCGCCGGGCACCAGGCCGCGGACGATGTGCCGGAAATTCTTCGTGGGCTCGTACGCCATGCACCGCACCGTATCTCCTCCCTCTTCGATCCCGAACGAGACATGACCCCCTGTCCCGGTCGAGGGCCTTTCTGCAACCGCCCCCCGGACAAAATAGGAAATTCCCTCGCGTAATCCTCCAGGCTTCCCGGCGATCAGGTGCGCATCGGTCCCCTGGTTCGTGACCCAGACCTGCTCGATCCCCGGTTCCTCAGATCCGATCATCGACCGGGCGAGCATCACCCATGACGGGCTCTCGCCCCGGATGCCGAAGAGTACCGGGTCCGGTGTGTGCGGCACGCAGACCACGACATCGTTCTCCCTGTCAACTGTATCCCACGTGTGCGGGAATGTCGCATTCTCGGCGGCAAAGAGGCTCGTGCGGTCTACCCTGCGGGGCGTGCCGAAGTTCTCCGGTCTCCGGTATACGAGAATCTCGGATGTGCGATCCGGGAGCATGCTCGCGACTGCCGCCGTCGCGCCGATGAGCCCGCGGCCATTTTTATACCCGCGGTATCGGGCTCCCGCTGCCTCGAGCAGGCTTACCGCTTCGTCGATCTCGCAGAAATCCTTCACCGCCTTCTCATAGAATGCGGGGTCAATGCGTTCTTCCGTGACTACCAGACCGGGATTTGTTTTCTCGCAGGAAAAGTCGGCCATCTCCCCGACCGTTCTGCAGGCAATTTCAAATGCCCGGTCCGGGTCGCCGTCTGCATCGAGGCAGACCGCGGCGTTCCCCCGGGTCTTCCACGTCACGTTCGGGTTGAGACGGACGAGCCGGGCCTCGCGGATCCGCATGTGTTCGCGGATGAGCCTCCGGGCGAGCACCGCCCCGAGGTACGTCGTGCACATGCCCCGGGGAGAGTCCGTGTCATCGATGCCGATGCGCATATCCATATTAATATATCCTCAGGGTCTATCCATTCTTTACGGAAATGTCACAGGACCGCCAGCTCCAGCTGGTTACGAGCGTGATGATCACCGCGGGCTTCGACGTCTCCGAACGGTTTACCATCCGCCCCCGGAGCTTCGACCTCATTGCCCGCAACAACGGGACGCTGCTCGTCATGAAAGTGGTCTCCCATATCGACAGCGTGAGCGAGGAGGTGGCAGACAACCTCGATACCATCGCGCGCCTCCTTGGAGGCATCGCGATCATCGTGGGGGAACGGGCACGGGAAGCGGAGCTTGAGCGCGGCGCTGTCTATATACGGTACGGGATCTATGCGATCAGCCCCGCAACGCTCTACGATTATTTCGTGGAGAAGATCCCCCCGCTCGTGTACGCATCCCCCGGCGGGCTGTATGTCAACATCAACGGCGACACGCTCCGCGACCTCCGCGAGAAGCGGAACATGTCGCTCGGGGACCTCGGGCAGGTGCTCGGCGTCTCGCGCAGGACGATCAGCAAGTACGAGAGCGGGATGGGGACCACGCTCGATGTGGCGATCAGGATCGAGGAGCTCTTCAACACCGGCGTCGTCGAGTCGATCGACCTCATGCACCACGAGCGTCCGGCGGAATTCCACGGGGACGCGGTCCCGGCCCGGAACGAGCCCCGAGCTGCCATGGAGTTCCTCGAACAGCTCGGGATGCACCTCCATACGCTCCGGGGCGCACCGTTCCAGGCGCTCCTCACCTTCGAGCGGCACACGATCCTGACCGGCTATGGCCCCGCCGATAAAGTCGTGAAACGTGCCGCCCTCATCGGCAACCTGTCCCAGATAGCGAAGAAGCATGCGATGTGCGTCATCACGGGATACCACAAGCAGAAGAAGATCGGGCGGACACTCCTCATAGGCGAGGACCGGCTCCACCGGATCGCGGACGGGTTCGAGCTCCTCGATATGATCGGGGATTAACCAACATTTTTTCAACCGGCTGTCAGGTCCCGGACGGCGAGCCAGGTTTTGATCCGGCCCATCCCCTGCACGGGGGCCCGAACCTCCGAAAGAAACTTTTACCAGAACGATCGATAGCCACGCGATCCATATGATTTTCTGCTGGAACGGGGCGATCGCGCTTGTACTGGGAATAATTCTGGGTGTTGCGGCGGCGCTCGAGCTGCCCGGTTCGGTGGCGGGTCCGGTCCCGGGTTCGGAGACGGTCGCAGTCGCGCTGGCTGTCGCTGCTGCGGTTCTTGTCATCATCAGCATCTACTGGTTCACCCGGCCGCCGTGCGAGGAGGAGGGCGCTGAGGAATAAATTTCCTGGTCGCTTGTGACGTAAACCGGTTGATCAACTGCGAACGCATCAGAACCTTTTTTGATCACCTTTATATAGAACCACAAACCAATTTTAGTGCTAAAAGTGGTGATTTTATGTCACAACAGCTTGGTGGACAACAGATTCTGATTCTCAAGGAAGGCAGCACCCGCACCCGGGGCC
>DATJBJ010000002.1:0-19950 GCA_035515395.1 Methanoregula sp.
CAGGAAAATTAAAGGATTTTGCTGCCGGCTTTCGGGCCGGGCTGGCACTCGAAGACTTCGGTAACCTTCACAATAATCAGGGAACGTGCAGGCATCGCCGGGTTCTTCGCGTTGATCTTTGCTTTCATGGCGTCGAAATCCTTCCCGCTCGTTTTCACCGACGCCACACCTTTGATCTGGAAGCAGCCTTTGATCTCCGGCCCCCAGACGTAGAGGGCAATTTTCGGATTTGCCACCAGATTCCCAAGCGACTTGTTCATGAAGTTGTCCGTGATCCAGATCGTGTCATCGCTGACAAGTTCGACAACTCCGATGGGGACAACATTCGGGGTGCCATCCTTTGAAGCGGTTGCGACCGGGAAGATCTTCATCTTCCCGAAGGCTTCCTTCATCTCCGCGGTAAGATTTGCCATACTTTTCGCCTCATGAATCCCGCGCGGTGTTTACAGCCCGGCCCGGTCGACGATGACATCGGCGACAGCCTTTGCGCTTTTGAACGGGAAGTCTCCGGCTTTGAGCAGTTTTCCCGCCTCGCCGGCGGTCATCTTCAGTTCCCCGACCTGACAGGTTGTGTCAGCTCCGTTGGGAAATGCCGCGATAAGATCCTTTGGAGTCTTGACCGGGAACTTCGCCCCTTTCAGGGCACTGGTGATCTGCCCGTGGATCTGCTCCCGTACTGAGAGCGTCTCGCAGCTGAGCATCTCCGAGATTGCGCCAGCAGCCCCGGCAATCGGGCAGTCCGCATTGTGCGTACCGCATCCGAAGCAGGCGCCTTTGACTGCCTTTAAGGATTCTTCAGCTTTTGCTTTCGATACCTCTTTGTCGGTGTACTTCCATGTCGGCATTTTTTCACCGGACATTGTTCAATTTGTTACAAATATATACTTGAGCGTCATTAAAATATACAAGTCATTGTGATACAGAAAAATGACCCGCAGGGTAATGAGTACGCATTGCACATTATCGTTTCAGGAGTATGAGCAATATGGGTGCGGCATTGGGATCATTAACGGAAATACGTGAGCTCAAGACGGAGATTACCGGACTCCGGACCGATCTGAAGCGATTCATAGAGCAGGCCAATCAGCAGCATATCGAGGGAGTGCTCGGGGATCTGAAGAAAAATTATGCAGGATTATTCACGGATCACCAGGTGGATATGGCAAAGGCCGATCTTTCTGCTCACATGGTCGAAGGCTGTAAGATGCGGGAGAAGTGCTTTGAAGTCTTCATGGATTTCTTGCAGAACACTTCTCATCACATCAAAGACGGGCAGGTATCCGATGAGATCATCCAGTCTTATCGCGAGCAGATGAAGGCGATGCGAATCAAGGGGCCGCACGACCGGTGCGATACCTGTTTTACCGAAGTCCACCGGCTCTTTGAAAAACAGGTGGATCTCATGCAGTCGCTGGGCATTTACAAAAAAGCCGGTGACAATACGGGGAATCTGGCAGAAATTGCCGATGATTCGGTGGTGAAAGAGGTTCTCGAACCGGTTGCCAATATCCAACGGTTCCAGATCCTGAAATCCCTCATGGTGCAGACGCGGACCTTCTCCGATATCTCCCAGATGACCGGGCTGCGGGGCGGAAATCTCTTATTCCATATCAAGAAACTTACCGATTTCGGTCTGATCCTCCAGCGCCATGAACGGGGGGATTATATTATCACGGGTAAAGGGTTCAAAACCATGACGGCCATCTCTCAGCTGCATCAGGTCCTGAACCCAAGTTGAAACTTATTATCGAGTCGGTCATGGAGCAGGTGCGAGCGGGGCGAATGTGCACGAAGCGTGCCGAACTGGGGGCTCCTCCTCCCAGCGCACCCGCACCCGATGGAGTAAAAACAGATCATCGAACCGTCATCACGGTTGCTTTCTCCGGACAGATGGAGACGCACAATCCGCAGCCGAGGCAGGAACCGGCATCAAGCTCCACAATACCGTCACAAATCGATCTTGCGCTGAATATACACCGCTCAATGCATCTCCCGCAACCGGTACAGCGTTCCCGGTCAGTGACCGCAACATAATCGGATCTCGCCACAAGATCCCGTCGGTTGTAATCCATGAGCAATTGGAGATCATGGCAGCAGCAGGCACAGCAGCTGCAGAGTGCATAGATCTTCCGGCCCGGCTTATATAGTGTCATATGGACGAGGCCGTGCTCATCCGCCTTTTTCAATACTTCAGACGCTTCAGCAAGAGTAATGCGGCGGGCCTTACCACGTTCTACAGCCTTTTCACTCATCTCATCAATAAGAAGGCAGACTTCCCGCGGCTTGCCGCACCTGGTATAATGGGTTCGGCAGATACAATCCGTTAGGGCAAAGGATCGGGCATCCTGCAACACTTTCAGGACCTGTTCCTGTGGCAGAAGCCATGGTTTTGCCTCGAAAGATACCCCAATCGGGATGATTTTTGATGAATACGTGAACTGCTCGCTTTTTCTCCAATTATCGTATTTATCAACAAATGTTTTCAGGAATTCATCCATGGGAATATCCTGTATTTTTGTTTTATCCCGACAAATAAAAAATATGTATATGGGCTAGTATCAGTTCCTTATTACAGCTCCGCGCATTTTCCATGGATTTCCCAAGCACCTCTCTCTGTTGGGAGGAGCATGTATTACGAGCGCGGCGAGTCTGCGACGCGGCCGGCGGTCTACGGCTGCTGTTTTCGATATGCCGGTGACGCTCGGTCATGTTCGTCTCCACGGGCTCGCGCCCGTTCCGCTTACATCACCTCGCTGTTTTCCGGAGTTTCCTGTTGGCATGATGACGCCCCTGGCTTGTCGCAGGCTCCGGCGCCAGCGGCTGCTCCGGCTCGCTCCTCACATACCGCTCCGCGGAATGCTCGTAGCTGTGTTCTCTGTTCCGCAAAAACATTCAACAAAACCGTATGTGGTCCCACGTTTTGCAGAATCGGGCAAAAAATTTCAGGTCCGGTATGTCGCGATCGCTTCGTTTCCGTACTGGACCATCTGCCCCTTCATCGCTTCCATCAGGGTTTTCTTGTCTGAGCCCGGGGGAATGTCCAGGAGAAAATCGTAGCCATATACGCTGAAGAAGTAACTGTGCACTTCTGCCGTGGGGGGACAAGGACCCCGGTACCCGACTGTACCAAAATCATTCTTTCCCTGGACAGCCCTGAATGGCTCCGTTATCTCGGCCTTTTTGGGAATATTCTCGGGAATGATGTCACGGGCTTCGATATTCCAGATCAGCCAGTGGGTAAAACTTTCCGAGGGTCCGATGATATCGTCGATAATGATGGCGAGATACTTTACATGGATGCGGCCGATACGGATTTCCGGGGAAACATCTTCCCCGTCACAGGTATGTTTCTGAGGAAATGTTCCCTTATCGAAATCGATGCCCACAAGAAGATTCTCCATAGTCATCTCCGGCCCCTAATGCAGGCCCCTTTACTTAAAGATAGCTCCCGCATTCCGGCATGATCCCAACGTCCGGAACCGTCAGACTGTCGGGGATCACCCGGACAAAGTGCTCTCTAATTCCCGCTATTTTTCCCGTGAAAAAGCATCCATGCCTGGACCGATCTGTCCGACCCGGGCATTCCCGGAGGTTAAACCGGCCAATAATTTATTAACGCGGCGTTCTATCGGATGGCTAACCGGATAGCCTGTCTATCCAGGTCTGATGAAATTGTGGAGGAACTCTAATGGCACGACAATACCAGAGATCTATCTTCGAAGAATTCGAAGACCTGCGCGAGTATATGAACTCCCTCTTCGGCAATGCAGGGCTGATTTCCAATGTACCGCTGTTGCCTGCGGCCGAAGGTTCCCTGGTCCCGGCCCGGCGCGGCCAGGATCTGAAAGTCGATGTCGTCGACAATGAAAAGGAAGTTGTCGTGACGGCGGACATGATCCCCGGTCTCGAAAAGAAGGATATCTCTCTCGATCTGATCAATTCCCACGCGCTCCGGATCTGCGCAGAGCGACGCGAGGAGAAAGAGGAGAAGAAGAAGGGATACTACCTCCACGAGCGGAGATACGGCTCGGTTCAGCGGATAATTCCGCTCCCTGCGCCGGTAGCCATCGAGGGGGCGAAGTCGACGTACAAGAACGGGGTACTCGAGGTACACCTTCCTAAGACAAAAGACGCAAAGAAGGCAAAGATCCCCATTGAATAATTTTTGCACTTCCTGAAAATAGCGTTTGCAGAGAATCCGTTTTAAGGCAAAGACTGGCGGATGCCTTTGCGGTAATTTTCCGATGAGCCTTTTTTTGTTTTTCTGTTTTGTCATTGGCTCAAGGAGACCGCATACGAAATTTGCCCGACGACTACCGGATCGAAAACCCCTGCGGGCAGCTCACGGGAGTTCCTGTTTCTGAAACGATCCAAATCCCCCAATCGTTAAATATCCGCTGTGCCATTAATGCAAACATTCCACGGAATGAGGAACACCTATGTCGCTGGAAGACTGCATTCAAACGGATGTTCTTACCGCATCACCGAAAGATTCGGTGTGCGATATCGCCGAGCTGATGGAGAGCAGGAATGTCGGGAGTGTCGTGATCACGCGGGACGACCGGCCGATCGGTATCGTCACCGATCGCGACCTGGTGATCCGGGTAACCGCACGCGGGAAGGATCCCCGGCTCACGAACGCAGGAGATATTAAGACCCGGGACCCCGTCACGGTGTGCGAAGACCAGGGAATCTTCGACAAGGTGAACTGCGCCAGGGACAGCGGTATCCGGAGGATCCCGGTCGTCGACTCCGACCGAAAACTCGTCGGCATCCTCGCGATGGACGACGTCGTCTCGCTGCTCGCGGAACAGATGAACTGTGTCACCGACATCATCAAGAGCTCGGCCCCTTCGGCCCGGTAGATAAGGAGGATAGCGTTCCGGTTTCCCGTTTACTACGGGACCGCATGTCGATCAGGAAATCGATCAGAATGCAACAGTGCCTCTGGAGCCGTATGATATCGCTTGAGTACCAGGATAAAAAAATCCAGGCAATCCTCCGGCGGGAACTGAACCTCAGCGGTGACGCCGTTTTCCAGACCCGCGAAATCCTTGAAGGTACCCAGCTCTTCAGGCACACACTCTTCACGATCGCGGACCGGGATATTACGTATATCCTTATTCGCGGGACCTTCGTTGCGACAGATGTCTACATTCTTTTCAAAACCGATCTTCCCGAGGAATTCCAGTTTCCCCATATCGCCCGGGATCTGGAATCAAAAGGTCTCGATCCCGTAAAGACGCGGATCGTGTGTATCGCGGTGAATGCCGGTGAAAAGGTACCCGGAGCACAAATGGTCCCGGAGATCCAGATCGCCCGGATCCCGTTTTGAAAAAGCGACCGGAAAGACCTGCCGTTCCGGGTCGTCCCATTAACCTAATAACCGGCAGGAAAGGACAAATCCGATCATAGGAGCCCGTTTCGGAGTATAAAGATGGAGATGCATTACGTACCGACAACATGTCCCTATTGCGGGAGCGGCTGTGGCTTGAACTACGCTTTCCGCGACGGGAAGGTCATCGGTACCGCGATCTGGCACCGGCACCCGGTGAACGAGGGAAAACTCTGCCCGCGGGGAGCCTATGCACATGAGTTCATCAACCATAAGGATCGGCTGAAACGACCGCTTATCCGGAGGGAAGGAGAACTTGTTGAGAGGAGCTGGGAGGAGGCCTTTGGCCTCATCGCTGAGAAGTTTGCCGGATACAAACCGGGCGAGATCGGATGCGTGGGGTCTGGGAGAGTGACCAACGAAGACAACTTCGTCTTCCAGAAATTTGCCCGTGCCGTGTTGAAGACCGGCAATATCGACAGCAGTGCCCGGCTCGTCCATACAGCGGCGATCGATGCACTTTCTGCGGCGTTCGGGACTGGCGCGATGACGAATTCGATCCCGGATATCGACCAGTCGAAGTGCATCCTCGTCCTCGGGAGCAACACGTATGAGCAGCACCCGCTCATCGCCCGACGCTTCGCGATGGCACGAATGAACAGCGGTAAGGTTATTGTCGCCGATCCACGGGTGACGCAGACAGTCCGGCAGGCCGATCTCCATCTTCCGGTTATCTCCGGTACTGACGTGTCGCTGATGAACGGGATTATGCAGCAGATCCTTCGGAACGGGTGGGAGAACCGGGACTTCATCGCTACCCGGACGAAAGACTACGACAACCTGCGTGACATCGTCATGAAAGAGGAGTACAGCCTCGACAACGTGGCAAAGGTAACCGGTGTCCCGGTCGCGGATATCGCCACCGCCGCGGAATGGATAGGGAAGGCCGGGTCGGTTTCGCTCATCGCATCGACCGGGCTCACCCAGCATGTGCACGGGTACGACAACCTGCGGGCTGCGGCAAACCTCCAGATGCTGACCGGCAATATCGGGCGGGCCGGTACCGGCGTCAACTGCCTCGCTGCCTGGAACAATGTTCAGGGGGCCTGCGATATGGGCTGCCTGCCTGACCGGTTCCCGGGTTACCAGCCGGCAGACGATCCGGCAATCCGGGAGAAGTTCCGGTCCGCGTGGAAGGGCAACATCGCCGGCGACCCGTCAGGGCTTACGTTAACCGGTATGATCGATTCCCTCGTCGCCGCCCCGGGTTCGCTCAAGTGCATGTACATCATGGGCGAGAACCCGGTCCTTTCGCTCCCCGATGTGACTAGAACGGGAAAGGCGCTGGAGAGTCTCGAATTCCTGGTTGTCCAGGATATCTTTCCCACGGAAACAACAGAACTTGCCGACGTTGTGCTGCCGGCTGCGAGCCTCGCGGAGAAGGACGGGACCCAGACAAATACGGAACGGCGGGTCCAGAGAGTCCGCCGGGCCCAGTCTCCGCCCGGGGACGCGAAGCCCGACTGGCAGATCGTCTGCGAGCTCGCTGCATCCATGGGACGCGGGAATCTCTTCCCGTTCAATTCGGCAGAAGAAGTTTTCGGCGAGATCCGCTCTGTCGTACCGCAGTATGCCGGTATCAGCTTCGCAAAGATGGAGAAAGAGGGAATTCTCTGGCCGTGCCCCGCCGAAGATCACGCAGGGACACCCATCCTCCACGCCACGACGTTCGGGACCCCCGACGGCCTGGGAATCTTTTCCGGGGTTGAGTACCACCCCCCGGCTGAACTTCCCGACCCCGCATTCCCGTTTGTTCTGAGCGTGGGAGGCGTCATCTTCCATCTCGGGACCGGGACGATGACCCGGCGTTCACGCACCCTCAACCGGGAAGAGCCGTCTGCCTGGATCGAGATACATTCCGCCGATGCCGCCGAACTCGGGATCAAAAACGCCGAGCTTGTCCGGGTGGTGACCCGGAGGGGACAACTGGAGACCGCGGCACGGGTCACCGATCACATCCGGCGAGGCCAGATGTTTATGCCGGTCCATTACAGCGAATGCCCGGCGAATCTCCTGACCGGTTCCGCATCCGACCCCATGAGCGGAACTTCGGAGTATACGGTGAGCGCAGCCCGGGTGGAGAAACTCCCGGCAAGGTAATCAAAGAGTTTGTCCTGCCCCGATCCCGGGACAAGGTGCTTCCGGGTTTGCTAATCGGAGATAGTTCCCGGGAACAACGGTCAGGTCAGTGACCATTAAATTGATATGCAATTACGGTCACTTGCCCGCATATGCCCAAAGTCCACATCCGCCCCGCTGATCTTGCAAAGATCCACAAGACCCGACCGCTCAACGAGTACGGCCCCTGCACGTTCGAGAACTGCTTCTGCCGGGAGTACGAGGAGAACCCGGAGTCTGATTATCTCTGTGCAAACTGCCATCACGAACGGCAATACCATGAGCATCCGTGGCACTCGTGAGACGATTTCATAATTCGTGCGAGAGGAAAAAACGTGAAAGGCCCGCGAAACGATCCGGATCGATAACTCCCTGCTGGTGCGGGCAGAGAATTTTAAAGAGACCTGGTATTATCGTAAATACTCGCACAAGTCCTGGACCCGGCAACAGCGCACAAGGTGATCGGGATAATTACCGGGGAAGGGGTTAGGAGATCCCCGCTTTTTTCATCGAAAGCCTCAAAGCGCCTGTTTTTATCACAATACCCGATTCTGTTAACTTGGCATGGGTTCATCCACGTTCTCACCTCTGAAAAAATATTCGATCCCTGGAACAACTTAACAAAACCTATCTTTTGTTCTTTTCATTCTCAGAGTCTGTTAATGATTCTCCATCTGTCCTGAACATTGAATCATTACCTGTGATATCAGAAGTGGTTAGCTCATTTGCAAAGAGATCGGTGATTGGTTAAAAAAATCTTCTCTTAACTCTGATTTAAGGGAAGAGAATGCGTTCGTTTAATTTGCATAAACCGCCTGATGGCGATTTTCACCGAAATAAATCTCCCTTGATAATAATATATTTTCATTGGTTCCCGTTAACGAAACAACACCGATTACACGAATCCTCAAATAGAACCGGACGATATCATAAGATCTGAAAACATGGTCTTAGTCCCCTCCGGCATGACGCCGACAAAACGGGTTATTCTTATTGCCGGGGTTGTCGGTATTATCGCGGGCTTTGGCTCCCTCCTCTTTTACGAAGGGTTGAAATGGAGTACAGTATTTTTTACCGGATTTCTTCTTCAGTACGCCTATCCCCAGGAAGGCCAGAGCATCGCCCAAATCTCCCTGTGGTCACAACCGCATTCCCTCATCCTTTTGCTCCCGATTCTTTTTCTGGGGAGCCTTTTTACCGGCATTCTCGTCACGGCATTTGCGCCGGAGGCTGAAGGGCACGGCACCGATGCCGCGATTAAAGTGTTTCATGGCACCGGCAAGGTGCGGCAACGGGTTCCACTTATCAAGGCGGTGACGGCTATCCTTACCATCTCGACCGGGGGAAGTGCGGGACGGGAAGGGCCCTCAGCCCAGATATCCGCAGGGTTCGGGTCCATAGTTGCGGATATGCTGGGGCTTAGTGACCGGGAGCGGAGGATCGCATTAACGACGGGGATCGGTGCCGGTATCGGGACGATCTTCAAGGCGCCGCTCGGAGGAGCGGTACTCGCAGCAGAAGTCCTCTACACGCGGGACTTCGAATCCGATGCAATCATACCGGCATTCCTTGCATCGGTCATCGGGTATGCAATCTTCGGGTTTTTTGAAGGGTACCAGCCGATCTTTACGCTCGGGACCATCTCCTGGAACGTGGCACAGATCCCGGCGTTCTTCCTTCTTGGTGCACTGTGTGCCGGGTTCGGGCTCCTCTACATTACAGCCTTTTACGGGAGCCGCGACTGGTTTGCAAAAGCATTCAGGCGGTACGATCTGCCGTTGTTCCTCAAGCCGGTTGCCGGTGCAGTTCTCCTCGGGGCTATTGTCGTAGCCCTTGCCCTCATTTCCCCGGATTTCGAGACGCTCGGGCTCACTGCGCTTGGATCCGGATATGGCTATGACCAGCTCCTGCTGTATTCCCTGCTCCCCCTCACGGTAATCCTGCTCATCCCGTTTGTTAAAATCCTTGCCACCTCGCTTACGCTCGGTTCGGGCGGGAGCGGAGGCGTTTTTGGCCCGGGGCTCACGATAGGGGCTTCGGTGGGAGCGGCACTGGGAATTTTCCTGCACCTGCTGTTCCCCGTCTACGTGCCCGCAGAGACGATCCCCATATTCATTATCGTCGGCATGATCTCGCTGTTTGGTGCGGTGGCAAATGCCCCCGTGGCGGTACTGATCATGGTCGTTGAGATGGTCGGCAGTATCACGATTCTGATCCCGGCGATGGCTGCCGTCGGGGTCTCCCGCCTGCTCAAAGGCGAGAAGACGATCTTCCGGGACCAGGTGCCAACCAAGGCCCAGTCCGGCGCACACCGGGGGGAATATAACCGTGAAACGCTGGAAGGGATCCTGGTCCGCGATGCCATGACACCGGGGGACTCTGTCATCACCGTATCGGTCTCTGATGCACCGGCAACCGTGATCGATCTCGTGGCAAAAACCGGTCACACGGCGTTTCCGATCGTCGATAACGGACGACTTGTGGGTATTATCACCGGTCCGGACGTGAATGCGTTTTCCCCGGAGGGAAAATCATGCCGGGATCTCCGGGATATTGCGAAGTTCAACCCGTTCGTTGTCCATCCCGAAGATACCCTGGAGGATGCCCTTGCAATCATGGTAGGCCACAAATGTGATGACCTCCCCGTTGTCCGAAGAGAAGAACCGGATGTGCTTGTCGGGTTCCTGTCACGGACCGATATCATGAGAACCTACGTTCAGGCGAAATATCTTGCCGTGTGCCAGTTATCAGAAAGTGGATCCCGTTAGGGTTTCTGCCAGCAGACCCCAATACCACCGGTTCTGCCGCGTTGTCCGGACGCCCCAATGGTTAACAGCGAGGTGCCTCAGCGATATATTTTCCCGCCAATGCAACGGCATCGGATATTAGAAAATAGAGCTGTTGGCCGGGCATGTTTTTTTTAAAAAATCCCCCGCTCCTTCCTCCGGCCGCCGCCGTGAGCCCCGTCCTGCCGGAGGCAAACTTTAATTATCTCACATCCCAAATTAGGGCAGATGGTTAACGGAATTGTTTTGCCGATAAAAAAAGTGTTTTCGCTCGTGGACTCGAAGATTTCTGTCGAGATAAAAGACGAGGGCAGGAAGCTGCAGGGGCGCCTCGTTGCCGTGGACGAGTACCTCAACATCCACATGGACGAGACGATCGAGTACGTGGACAACCAGCGGGGCCGGAGCCTCGGCACCGTCGTCATCCGGGGCAACAATATCCTGACGATCGCGCCGGTCATCTGAACCGGGCAACGGGGAGTGGACACCGATGGCCGATCCTGAAGAAGAAGGGCTGAGACTGATCCGTTCGCGGCCCGAGGGCGTCCTCCAGAGCGAACTCTGGAAGGAGCTGGGCGTCGACAGCCGCAAGTGCTCGCGGATCGTCAAGAAACTCGAGGAGTGCGGACTCATCGAACGGGTCGAGTTCCGGAAGGAGGGGATCAAGACCTACCTCCTCCGGGCCAAGAGGCAGCCGGTGAACCCCTGCGACCTGATGGCCGGCGAGGAGCTGATCCCCTGCATCGGCTGCGACCTCGAGTGCATCGTCGAGGAGTGCCACCCGCTCGTGGACTGGATGTACCAGCTCGCCATCATCGAGCACACCGGCGAATAAGCCTTTTTTCCCGCCTCGTTTTTCCCCTCCTGCCTCCCACGGGCAACTATTTATCGCTCCGGCGTCAACTTCTAGTATCAGAGGATTCCGTGCGGTTTTTCCCGTAAAAGAGAGCGTAACGCGATGATATCCGTCCTGTTTGTCGATGACAATTCCGATCTCCTCGCGAGGGTCAGGTCCACCCTTGAAAAAGCCGACGACATCCGGCTCGAAACCGCCCGCTCCACCAGGCACGCGATCGAGAAGCTGCACCAGCGGCAGCAGGCGTACGACGCCATCGTCTCCTACGAGCGGATCCCCGAGGTCAACGGGATCGAGTTCGTCTCCGACATGAACGGCATCGAGTTCATCCGGTGCCTCCGGGCGGAGGGGAACCCGACCCCCGTCATCCTCCTCTCCCGGCGGGGCCAGAACACCCTCTCCGTCGGGGAGGTGACCGTCGGCACCGAGATAACCCTCCCCCCGTCCGGGGACATCCGCCCCCAGGTCGCCGAGATCGTCACCCTCATCAAGCAGGTGATGCTGCGGCGGCGGGACGCCCAGGAGAAGAAGGACCAGACCGAGCAGCTGGCCGATATCCTCTCCGCTACCCCGCTCGGGATCTTCCAGGTCCGGGGCGGGAAGATCAGCTGGGTGAACCCCCGCATCGCCGCGATGCTCGGGTACGAGGAGGCGAAGCTTGCGGGCCGGGAGCTCCGCGAGCTGGTGGCGACCGACGAGGAGTACGAGCAGCTCCTCCGGGAGCTCCAGTTCCGGCGGGACGCCGCCGGGTTCGGCCTCGCCGAGTGCGAGCTTCTGAAGAAGGACGGGACGGCCCTCTCCTGCCGGCTGCAGGCGCGGCTCCCCGACCCCCGGGACATCTCGCGGGGCGGGACGGTCGTCGTCACCGACATCTCGGAGAAGAAGCAGGCGGAGCGGGCGCTCAAGGAGAGCGAGGCGAAGTACCGGGAAGTCCTCCGGAACACGCAGAGCATCATCCTCCGGATGGACCCGCAGGGGACGATCACCTTCTTCAACGCCTATGCGCTCACCTTCTTCGACTATACCCGGGACGAGGTGATCGGGAAGAACGTGGTCGGGACGATCGTGCCGGCGAAGGCCCGGGGGGGCCACGGCCTCGCGATGATGGCCGACGACCTCGGGTTCAACGCCGAGGGCTACGCGATCAACGTCAACGAGAACGTCCGGCGCAACGGGGACCGGGTCTGGATCGCGTGGATCAACAAGGCGATCCGGGACGAGAAGGGGCACATCGCCGAGATCCTCTGCATCGGGAACGACATCACGGACCGGAAGCCGGGCGGCGAGGTCCGGATCAGCACCGATACCTGGAAAGACCTCGTCATCGCGGGCACCGACGTGAAAGAAGAGATCTTCGACACCGTCTTCCACATCTGCACCGAGGTCTCGTTCGAGGGCAGGGAGGGGAAGGCGGTGGGCACCACGTTCCTCATCGGCGACAGCAAAAACGTGATGGCGAAGTCCCGGCAGATCATGCTCAACGCGTTCGAGGGGCACCGGCCCGAGTCCCGTCAGATCACCAACCCCGACATCAAGGAGAACATCAAGGAGTTCGCCCAGCTCGACGGGGCGTTCGTGATCACCGGCGACGGCTTCATCGAGGCGGCCGGCCGCTACATCACGGTCGATACGAGCACCGTCTCGCTCCCGAAGGGGATGGGCACCCGCCACAACTCGGTGGCGGCGATCACCGCGGTGACGGGCGCAGTCGGCATCGTCGTCTCCCAGAGCGGCGGCGGCATCACCATCTTCAAGAACGGGCAGATCTTAAAGAAGATCACGCTCTGACCGGTCGCGTTCCCCGGCAGGACCGGGAGGGTTTTTTCAAGAGAAGAGGCCCTGTGCCGGAGGAGGGTATCGGGGGCTGGTTCTCCCGTGCAGGGAGCCTTTCCTTTAACATTCCCGGGGCGGCAGGGAAAAGAGGGATCAGTCCGGAGTTCGCGCCTTGGCAAGCGTGATGTCCATCACGCCCCGGTGGACCCGGTACCCGCTGTGGATCCGGTCTACCTTGTGATCGAGCATGACGGTCGTCTCCTTGTCATCGACAAAGATCCTGACGCTCTCCGCCTGGATGTCCACGTAGGGCGCATTCCTGGGATCCGGGGGCAGCTCGGCGGTGATGAAGATCTGCCCCTCCGACTCGGTCACCTCATACGGGATCTCCCCGTCGTCTTCCGGCATTCCTGCCCGGAAGACCTCCGGCTCGCCGGACGGCTGGCGCGTGATGATGGTGTAGCCTACGATTCGTGCGTTCTGGTGATCCGGCATGGACTTGACGATGTCCTCGACAATCTTTGCGAGGTTGTTGAAGACATCATCGTAGGGACCGTTTGAATTATTTTGCATGGATACCTCGGAGGATGTACCGGTCTTTGGCCCTCCCGACGATGCCCCGGCGTTCGTACCGTTTCAGGATCCCGGCGAGATCCTGTGCGGGGATCTCCGTCACCTGGGCGATCTGGTCGAACGTCAGGGGCTCGTGGGAGAGTGCGATGATTACAGTAAGTTCTCTTTCGCTCCTGAATAAATCCTTATGGTTCTCTGCAAGCTCGTTGATCCGGGTCTCGATCTCGTGGTTGACCTGGTCGAGGTTCTCGAGGATCTGGTCGTGGGCCTGGATCATCCGGCCGAGCAGGGATACGGACGCCCGGAGCTGTTCGTCCTCCAGCTCATGCACCCGGGGATCTGCGGCTATGAGGTGGACCTGCTTGAGGCTGACGTCGATGAGGATGTCGTTCTCGAGGAAGTAGTACTTCCGCCGCCGCTCGTCGGTCTGGCAGGAGAGGATCGCCTCCCGCTCCATCATCTGCAGGTGCTCGATGACCGCTTTCGGCGAGAGCATGAGGGTGTCGGAGATCTCGGTGACGAAGCAGGGTTTCTGCCGTAAGAGTTCGATGATGCGCCGCCGGTTCCGGTTCCCGAGGATGTCGAGGATCCGGGCAACTTCTGCAGCATCGTACATATTTACTTAATGTTAGGGTGATTTGCTTATGAAGGTTGGGGTGGAGGCAAGGGGAATTGCCGGCGGTGGCTTTCAGTGGCGGGGGACCCCGGCGGGCGTGGTGCCCCGGTCCCGGTTATCCATGACGGTCCCGGACTAAGGCGTCTGCACCCGGGACCTCAGGCGCCGGTGGACCGGGGCGGAGATTACGGCGGGCAGGGAGAGAAGGATCAGGACGGGGCCCGGCCCATGTGGAAGGTGGCCGTCGGAGCCAGTTTGTCGAACGTGTACGAGTCGCTGTACATGATGGTATCGATGACCGGGAATGTGGAACTGTCGCTGAAGCTGAAGGGGGACCCCACCGCCTGGCGCCCCTCCGCGGTGTAGCACGCATCGGCAGGCTGGGTGAGTTCCGTTGGCGGGTTTTCGGCATAGTCCGTGACCGGGCAGGAAGGATCGGTCTGCTCCACCTTTGCAGGCGGAAGGGGGATGTCCTTCGCCGTCTCGTCGAACATCGCCGTCCACCGGCGCGAAGAATCACCGGAAGTGTTGTACTCCATGCTCCCGCCCGCCCACTGGTACCCGTCGTAGGTGAAATGGCAGGGGATGAACGTGCCATCCTTGTCAACAACTTCCGAGAACTCGGACCGGAGGTGCATGAGGTTGCCCTTGTTCAGATTCCCTGCGTTGGTGTCCGTGTAGAGCGCGGGGCTTATCGTGTGGTAGTCGTAGTCCATGAGGACCGGAATGTTCCCGTCCAGACTAAACGAGCCGTGGATCTTCGACCAGTCGTTCCCGTAGTTCGCGTGCCACGTGCCCGAACAGTCGATGGAGAAGTAGGTCTGCTGGTGGAAGCTCCCCGGGCTTCCCCCGCCGTTTCCTCCGCTGCCCCCGTTATCCCCGAAATTCGCGGTGGCTGCCTTGTTTTCCGATGAACTGCCCATGCATCCCATGGAGGCGAAGAGCACCACCAGCGCTGCCGCGATGATGATGGACCGGATCCCAAAAACCCCTGGTGTCACGTTGCGATCTCCCGATTTCGTACCCGGAAGCTTCCCGGCATAGGCCATAAATGGATAGGGTTTGCATCGGGCGGGGGAGACCGGGCGTGCAGGGGCGTGCGGACGCGGGAACCGGGCATCGGCTGCCCCTCTCCTCCCCGGATCGGGTCGCCTCCTGCAGGGGATCATGCCGGTCAGGGATCGCTGCCGGCGGGCCCGGTGCCGGCAGCTATTCCTTAAACCGGAACACGAATTCCGTGCCGTTACCGGAACTGACCTCGACCTTCGCCCTCATCTGGTGTCTTGCGAGGAAATTCACCAGCTTCAGGCCGAGGGTCTGCGTCTTTTCCAGGTCAAATCCCGGCGGAAGCCCGATGCCGTTGTCCCCGACCCTCATCTCGTATACCCCGTCGTTCTTCGTGAGGGTGATACTGATCGTAGCGGGAGCGTGCCGGACCCTCTCCACGTCGAACGCTTCCGGGAACGAATACTTGAACGAGTTCGTCACGAGTTCGTTGACGATGAGGCCCGCCGGGGTCGCACGCGGTATGTCGAGCATGACCCCGCGGGCATCGACAACCGTCTTCACCGCTTTTGTCGTGTGGAACGACTGGGCGATCTGCTGGAGGAGCGTGGTCAGGTACATCTCCATGTCGACATCGTTGTACAGATGCGTCCGGTACAGGGTCTCGTGGACGAGCGCCATGCTCCGGGCCCGGTTCTGGAGATCCTGCTTGAGCTGCTTTCCAGCCGGGGTCTCCTCGATCGATCCTTCGAGGCTGAGCAGGGAGATGAACGCGGTCAGGTTGTTCTTGACCCGGTGGTGGATCTCGGAGAGGAGGATCTCCTTCTCAGCGAGCGATCGCTTCAGCGCTTCCTCGGCCTGCTTCCGCCCGGTAATATCGATGAGGATCCAGAGCCGTCCCGACTTTTTCTCCCCGGCCCGGAGGGGAATGTAATAGCGCAGGAAGGACCGGTTCCCCGCGATGACAATATCATCGTCGATTGCCGGCTGTTCAAGGCTCATGACCTCCCGGAGGCGGGGCACAATCTGATCGTGATTCATCACGGCAGGGCGGATCTTCGCCTCCATCTCCTTTGCAGGCATATTCACCAGCGCATCGGGGGATTCCGTAAACCCGAAGATGTCGCAGAACGGCTGGTTGACAAATTCCACCCGCTCGTCTTCGTTGATGAGGAGGATCCCGTACGGCATGCCCGAAAGGATGCGGTAAAATTTCTGCAGGGTTGCCTGGAGTTCCCCTTCCGCCTGCTTGCGTCCGGTGATGTCCCGGGCGATTGCGATCACGGCGCGTACCGAACCGCGGTTGTCCCGCTCGGGCACCATCTGGACGTCGAAGATCCTGGATTCGCCCTGCCAGTCGTTGGCATGCTCGAACTGCAGGGGAGAGCCCGATTCGAACACCCCGCGTGCGGCATTCTCGAACCGGGCTGCCGCTTCCGGTTGCGCGTACTCCCCCGGAGTCCGGCCGACGAGCGAGGCTTCCGGCAGCCCGGTCCGCAGGAACGCGGCCGGGTTTGCATAGAGGACCCGCATCTCCCGGTCGACCCGCACGATCATGTCGGGCATGTTCTCGGCGAGGACACGGAAGCGTTCCTCGCTCTCCCGGAGCGCCTCTTCGGCCTGCTTCCGCTCCGTGATGTCCCGGTGGGTCCAGAGCCTGCCATACTGTCTTCCGCCAAGGCGGATGGGGGTGAAGTCCCGCAGGAGCGTCCGTCCGCCGTTCATGCCGACGTCCTCCCCCTTCACCGGCTGCCCGAGGCTCACGATCTCCCTGATCCGGGCGATCGAAGCGTCGGGATCCTTATAGGCGGGCCGGATCTTCCCGAGTAGTTCGGCAGCCGACAGGCCTGCGAGATCGTCGGGGGATTCTTTCAGGTTAAAGAAGTCGCAGAAAGCCCCGTTGGCAAACTCCACCCGGTTGTCATCGGTGACCAGCAGTATCCCGTTCTGGATGTTCTCGAGGATCAGGTAAAAGCGCTGCAGGGTGGCCTGCAGCTCCGCTTCCATCGCCTTCGTGGCGGTGATGTCCCGGATGCTGGAGAGCCAGTACTGCTCCCCGCCGAGCGTCACGACCGCCACGGTGGAGCTGACGACAATCGGCGTACCGGATTTCGTCCGGAGGGTGAGTTCCCGGTTCGCAAGACC
Source organism: Methanoregula sp. (assembly GCA_035515395.1). Taxonomy (GTDB): domain Archaea; phylum Halobacteriota; class Methanomicrobia; order Methanomicrobiales; family Methanospirillaceae; genus Methanoregula. The sequence goes on from DATJBJ010000002.1 coordinate 17,268, forward strand.
GGCCTCCCCGATCTCCGCGATCATGGCCTTCACGCTCTCGGGATCGGGGTTGATCCCGAGCCCGACGCTCGTCTTCCCGGCCGCCTCGGCTCCGGAGAACCCGAAGAGGTCCTCCCACGCCCTGTTGACCGAGACGATCGCCGCGTCGGGCATCCGGGTGAGCGCGATCGCGTACGGGGCCCTGTTGTAGAGAAGGGCGTATTTCTCCTCGGATTCGCGCAGCGCCTCCTCGGCCCGGGTGAGCTCTTCGATATTTTGCCGGAGTTCCTCGTCGGCCGCCGTCAGCTCCTCGTTGAGGTTGCCCAGATCCTCGTTCTTCCGGACCAGTTCCTGCTCTGCCTCGTCGAGCGCCCGGCCGAGCCCGCCGGAGACCCGGGCCACCACCCCTGCGGTGGCAATGACAAATACCACAAGGGTTGCCGAGAGGAGGATCGCATCGCTGATCCCGAACCAGTCCGGCAGCCCGAGGAAGACGATATTTTCGATGAGGATTACGGCGACGACGAGCGGGACGAAGACCCGGAGGAGCCGGGCGGTCGTAGACCTTCCGACCATATGCTTCACCGGGAACGCGCCCGGGCCGGCTGCGGCGACAATCGCCGCCCCGGTGAAACATGCGGCGACCGCCGAGAAGAACGCGATGGGGATGAACGCCGTCCCGTACAGCAGCGGGCTGCCATAGAGGTAACTCAGGACAAAGGTGGCGCCGACGACCGCGATCGCCACCCCGAGAACAGCCGCCCCGTCCCGGATCCGTGCCGATCCCCCGGAAACGGAATTACCGCGGATGATGAGCGCCAGCGCGAGCGCCCCCGCGACTGCGAGGCCCGCGGCTACCGGGGAGATGGGCGAGAGCGACTGCGCGATGACGGCCGACCCGGCGCGTTCGAGAGACACTTCCAGGAAGAAATGGCTTCCCCGGATATTGTACGCGAATTCGATTGCAGCCACGGCCGCGATGAGGACGAGGACGAGCTGGGCGGCGATCCCGGCGCTCCTCCGGAGAGGCCGTGCGGCCTGGTACGCAAGGAGTGAGCCGAGGACGATCCAGACCAGGGCTGCGCTGAGCGCTATTGTCTTGGTAGCCGGGTTGGCGCTGCTGGCGAGCGTCATGCCGAGCCGGGCGGTGATGACCCCGGCGATGGCGGTCGCCGCTGCCAGCAGGCCGAAGGCGATGGTCAGGCGCCGGAAAAGGGGGTGGTCCGGCGTACTATTCTGGCCGGGGACCGGTGTTATGCGCTGAAGTGGTGCTGATCCGGAAACCAAGGGGCACTCCTTGCCTTGATAAACCGTTGTAGGATGCGCTTATGACTAATAGTTGTCGGAATTTGAGCGGGGCTGCTGACAGGCCAGGTGCTGCCCGGGGCCGTCAGGGACCGGGTGTCTCGCGGTGGCCCCGGAACCGGTACATCCCCTCCGGCACCATGATGACGAACCGGGCCCCCTGCCCTTCCGTACCGGTCTCCCGGATGGTCATCCCCGTGATGGAGAGGATCTCCCGGGCGGGGAACAGGCCGGACCGTCGCCGACCCGTCCCCGTATTTCTCATACGTGAAGGCGTCGTCGATCCCGACCCCGGAGACAGGGGTGATCCGGAACCCGGGCCTGACCCGGGGCGGTCCGGGAAAAAAGATCAGGACGGCGCCCTGCCCAGGTGGAAGGTGGCCGTGGGGGCCAGCTTGTCGAACGTGTAATAGTCGCTGGTATCGACGGTATCGATGACCGGGAACTCCGCATTGTCGCTGAAGCTGAAGGGGGAATTGTCCATCTCGTAATTGCCATTGCTGTAGCACGATTCGGCCGGCCCGGTGAGTTCCGTTGGCACCGGGTCGGTATAGCCGGTGACCGGGCAGGAAGGTTCGGTCTGTTTCACCGTCTCCGGCGGAAGGGGTTTGTTGGCTGACACGTGCGAGAACGTCGCGGTCCACCGGCTCGGGGAGTCCCCGGAGGTGTTGTACTCCATTCCCGCGTCCGCGTACTGGTACCCGTCGTACGTGAAATGGCAGGGGAGCAGGTTTCCATGGCCGTCGGAGACGATCTCGGAATACTCGGACTGGAGGTGCATGACGTTCCCCGTGTCCAGGTGCCCCGCATTGGTGTCCGTGTAGAGCGCGTCGGTCATGGTGTGGTAGTCGTACTCCATGAGGAACGGTATGTTCCCGGTCAGGGTGAATGAACCGTGGACCTTCCTCCAGTCGCTCCCGTAGACCGCGTGCCACGTGCCCGAGCAGTCAACGGCGAAGTAGGTCTCCTGGTGGTAGCTCCCCGGGCTGCTTTCGGTGCCTCCGGTATTACGGTCATGGGCGGGTCCCGGATTCGGACCCGACGAACCGTTGCCCGTACATCCCATGAGCGCCACCAAGAGCACCACCAGCACTGCCGCGGCGCACGCCATCACACAACTCCTGTCCACGAAAACCTGCTCCCGATAAGCAGAATCTTCCGGGTCATGCCATAAAGGGGTAGGATTTGGATCGCGGAGGGAGAGGGGCATACGGCCCGAAACAGGAGGAGATCATCCGGTCTCCGGCCTTCTCCCCCGCCAATTATTCCTTTAAAAAACGTATATTCTCCCGGATTCCGCCCTACTTCCACACGGCCACGGGGTAATAGTTGTACCCGTCGCTCTCCACGGCGACCCCGATCGCGGAAAAGCTCCTGTCCATCACGTGGGCGGCGAACT
>DATJBJ010000003.1:0-3087 GCA_035515395.1 Methanoregula sp.
GTCCCGCCCGGGCCGTCGCAATCTTCATGAACTCCCGGCCCCCAGATCCCACGAGAACGATGGCGGCGGCGATACGGGACCGGCTGGAACGGGCCTTCCGGAACGGGGCGGGCTGGGGGGCACTGGTCGCCGTCTCCGTCATCCTCGCCCTGGCTGCGGGCGCGTACGGGCTCTTTTACCACGTCACCGCAGTCTTTCCCGAACTGCTCTTCCTGCCCGTGATCCTCGCGGCGTACCGGTTTCCCCGGAGGGGCATCGCCGTCTCCATCGCCGTTGCGGCCCTGTACCTGGCGCTCGCCGCGGCAGCCGGCCCGGCGGACCCCCCGGCCCTGCCCGCTGCGATCGGGACCGCCTGCGTCCTGGTCGTCACCGGTGCGGTCGTCTCGTTCCTCTCCGTGCGGGTAAGGGAGCAGGAACAGCTGTACCGGGGGCTCTTCGAGCACTCCGGGGCGGGGGCATTCCTGGTCAGGCCGGAGGGACGGGGGGCGACCATCCTCGAGGCGAATTCCCGGGCCGCCGAAGTCCTTGGCGTACGGATCCGTGACCTCGAAGGGGCAGACTTCGCTTCGCTCTTTGCGCAGCCGGACGCGTGGGAGGAATTCTCGCGGCAGGTGAGGGAGACGGGGTCCTGCCATTCCTTCGAGGCCAGGCTCGTAACGGGAACGGGCAGTCGCCCGGATGTCATCCTCTCGGCCGGCCGGGTGGAGGCCGGCCGGTTCATCGTGACGGTGACCGACATCACCGGCCTCCGCCAGTCCGACGATGCGCTCCGGACCGCGAACCGGGAACTCAACCTCCTCTCCCGCATCCTCCGCACCGACCTCCTCGCGATCACGGCCGGGCTCTCGCAGGCCCTCGCGGAGGCCGGGACGAGCGGTACCGGTGAAGCCCGGGAGCTCCTGAAAAAATTTGAGGAAGGCACGCGCTACCTGCAGCGCCGGCTCGCGCTGACCGGCACGTACCAGGACCTCGGCTCGGAACCGCCGGTCTGGCTGCCGGTCCAGGATGCGGTCCGTTCCGCCGTTTCGCGGGCCGGTGCTGCGGGCGTCTCCATCCGGGCATGGACGGAGCGGCTGGAGATCTATGCCGACCCGCTGGTCCGGGTCGTCTTTTACCACCTGATCGAAAACGCCGTGCACCACGGGGGGCACACCACCGACATCGTCATCACCTACCGGCTCGCGGGGGGCGGGGCCGATATCATGGTCGAGGACAACGGGACCGGGATACCTGCCGACGGGAAAGAACGCATCTTCACCTATGGCGGGGAGTCCCATGCCGGGCTCGGCCTCTTCGTAGACCGCGAGATCCTCGCGGTCACCGGCATCACGATTACGGAGACCGGGCGGTACGGGGAAGGGGCCGTCTTCCGGATCCATGTCCCCCGGGAGGCGTACCGGATCACATGACCGGAATAACGGAGACGCGGGAACTGAGCTCGGAAGAGTTTCCCAGGGCCGAAACGATCTGGCTGGACTACCACAGCACCAGAGGGGACCCGGCCACCGACCGGATCTTCGGCGTTTTTGCCGGGGGGGCCCTCGTGAGCGTGGCCCGGTGCCGGCGGCATCCCGACGGGTACGAGGTGGACGGCGTTTTTACGCCCGGGGACCTCCGCGGCCACGCGTACGCAAAGCATGCCGTTGCCGGGCTGGTCGAGGCCTGCCACAACGACGACCTGTACATGCACGCGGTGCTGGAGCTCGTGCCCTTTTACGGGGAGTTCGGGTTCATGCCCATAGGCGAGGCGGAACTGCCGCCGACCATCAAAGCCCGTTTCGACTTTGCCCTCGGCGAGATGGAAGGCGCCAACGTCCGCCCGATGAAGCGGCCCGCCGGGCTGAGGCTCGGCATGTTCCGGGAACTGCTGGACCCCGGGCACGGGTTGCCCGGGGACTGATGCGGGTCGCCGGGTTTACGGGCCATCATGACCCCTTTTGCAAACTCCTGATTTTCAGGGAAAAACAAAAAAGATTAATTTTTAATTATTTCTTCACCGGGTTGAAGACGTTCTCGTAGATCATGTCGCTGCCGGTGTTTGCGAGCCGCGCCCGCTCCTCCTTCTCCTCGACCATCGCGAGGAGCGGCAGTTCCATGCTCACGCCGGGCACGTGCCCGAACATCTTCTCGAGCTCCTGCTGCTGTGCGTGCATGAAGAGCGCGTTCGGGATCTCGGCCGGGCAGTTCTCCTCGCACTGGCCGCAGTTGACACAGGAGTCCGCGATGTGGGCGAACCGTATGAGGTGGAACATGAAGTTGACCGGGAGTTCGCCCTTCGGCACGTAGGCCGGGTTCTTGGTTGTGCACTCGACGCAGTAGCAGATCGGGCAGTTCTCGATGCAGGCATAACACTTGATGCACCGGGAGGTCTCGGCCATGATCTTCTTCAGCCGGTCCTTTCCTTCACCGAGGCCCTCGAAGTCCTTCTTCCGCCACTTGTCCCCGAGCTTGAGCATCGCGCCCTCGACCTTGCCGCGGATGTCGAGGCCTTTGGGGTTTGCCGGCTCGGTAGCGAGGATCCCCGCCTTGACCGCACCGGTCAGGAGGAGTGCGCCTTTCTCGCTGCAGACCTCGACGAAGGTCGCCTTGCCGGCCTTCTCGCCGATCACGCCCCAGTTCCCGCACGCGAGGTCGGTCTGGCGGGGGACTTTCATCTTGCACCGGCGGCAGTTCGTCCGCCGGCCGAAGCCCGCTTCTTCCAGCTCGTCGACCGAGATACCCTTGTGGCCGCCCTCGTACTCGATGATGAACTGGCCCTTGTCGATCTCTTCCTTGTGGACGGTGTTCGGGTCCACGCCGTACTTCTCCTTAATCATCTTCCGGGCAAGGACCGGGCTGACCGATCCGCCGCAGTTGACCCCGATCAGGATGATGTTGTCGAGGTTGAGCTGCTGGCGTTTTGCGAGCTCGTAGAACCCCATCGCATCGCAGCCCTTCACCGTGACCCCGATCTTCTTGTCCTGGGCCCCGCCGAGGTACTTCTTCACGAGCTTCGCGTTGAGCAGCGTACCGCAGTGGAGGGACCCTGCAGTGCCTGCAAGCTCTTTCGGGTCGGTGATGATAGTGGGTACGGCGTCATAGACATCA
>DATJBJ010000004.1:0-6157 GCA_035515395.1 Methanoregula sp.
ATCGAGAAAACGTGCAAAACCGGAGCCGGTGACGCGGCGGCCAGACAATATGCCGGGGAGACTTCTCCCCCCGGCGCTTTCTTTTTTCTCTCCTACAGCCCCGTGAGTATCCCCACGAGCTGCTGTGCGGTCGCGGGGTCCACGATCCGGGCGAGCACGAGGCCCGCGAGGGCGAGGAAGAGGGTCCAGAAGACCTTCTGTGCGTGCTCGTTCCTGCCGAAGGCTGCGATGGCCGCTTCCGGGTCCTCCTGCATCGCGAGCCGGACCAGTTTTGGCAGGAAGATGAAGAGGAGCAGGAACACCATCGCCGCACCGGTGAACGCGAGCGTCGCATCGGCTTTTTCTGCAAGGAACATCCCGAGCGGGGCCGCGAAGATTCCGGCCAGCACCGCAGCCATCCCGGCTTCCCCGAACCAGAAGTAATGCCTCTTCCCGGCGAGCGTCGCCGTCTCCGCTGCCGTCAGCCCGGAGATGTCGAAGATGCCGAGGGTGTTCAGCATCCCGTACCAGACCGCGTGCGTCTCTTCGGGATCGGCGATCACGGCCGGCAAGTCGAAGAACGCGTTCGCGTTCTTCTCCACCTTCGGGTTCTTTCGAACCCTCAGGCCAAGGAAGAGTACCGCGACCGGGACGACCAGCAGGATGATCGGGAATCCGGCGCAGAGAAAAATAAGGGCGAGCAGGATCCCGGTCCCGCAGATAGCTGCCCGGGTCTGCAACACATTTTCGAACATTTCTTTAGACTCCTGCTTCAGAGCCTGATGGCCCTTCAGCGAGTCGAAGACCTGGCGGTCTTCTCCTTCTTCGGGTCTGATGACCCTCAGCAAGTCGAAGAGTGCTGATGCACTCGGTCGAAGAACTATCTTCTCCTGTCTCAGGCCTGAAAGACCTTCGACATTCTCCTGCTTCAGAGCCTGATGGCCCTTCAGCATTTTCAAACATCATTCCCCGCCCGCGATCGCGAACTCGAAGACCGGGCTCGTATACCCGCCGTTCTCCGGGCTGAAGTCCCGGATGACGCCGATCTGCGACCTTTTCCGGGCTGCCGTCCGCACCTGCACGGTGTGGGTCCCCGGCGCCCGCGGGTACACCCTGCGGCCATCGATGTCGTGCATGAACTGGTACGGCGGGATGTCGAACCAGTCCGGCCAGAACCGGATCCCCCGCGGGATATCGGTCCCCCGGAAGAGGTCCTGCATCCGGATAGGCGAGAGGTTGTCGTAGATGATATCGATGATCAGGTTCTCGTCGCCCTGCTCCGGGTTGAGGTCCAGTTCGTAGAAGACGGGGTTGCGCCTCACCTCGTCAAGGCTGAGCGGGCTGTCCACGGTGAGCGGCTCGAGCCCGCCGAATTTTCCCCGGTAGATGCCGGTCACGGTCGCGACCGGCTCCCGGGCCTGTTCAGCTCCCATAGTAAGCCTCCCGGAAACGTGCGTGCTCGTCGCGGAGTTTCTTGAACTCCTCGACGATCTCGTCATACTTCCCGATCTTCTGGTAGATGACGAGCAGGAGGGGATAGACCGGGAGCGTGGTTCCCAGGATTATCCCCAGAAGTTCTGTGTCCATAGCGGTACCTCCGGAAAACAACAGTGGTGAAAGGGGAGGGATCCTCCGATCCCCCACCCGATGTATCTTCCCCCTCTGTTGTGCCGGACTTCAGGCTAAGGCCGCCACCGAGTCGGCCCAGGTCTCGACCTTCGTCCTGATGGCTTCGTCGGTGTAGGAGCTGAGCGTCAGCTTCCCCCGGGTGAAGGTCAGGTCGTAGTTCTCACCGTTCGGGTCGTGGCACCGGAGGGTGGCCGAGTACGCATCGCTCCCGAAGTCCCGGGCCGGCGTCCCCTTGTGGGCCGAGTTGTTCACGGCGTCTGCGAGCATCGCCGCCGCGCCCGCATTGAAGCCCTCGACCGAGTTGTACCGGCCGTTGTTGAGCCCGACATTCTTTGCGTTGGCATCGGTGTACACGATCCGGGCATTGTAGTTCTCCCGGATCTTCTCGACCGGCGGGTGGTTTGTGCTGGACTGCGTGTAGGCCACGCACCCGAACGGGTTACCGGTGATCACCGACTGGACGAGTGCGTCGAACGCGGCAATGTCCGCGAAAGGGTTCGCAAGGGTGCGGACCGCTGATTTTACGTTGCTGTGCTGTACGAAATCTCCCATGTTTTTTCCTCCTTTGGTTTTCTGACTGGTTCATCAGAACCAGGAAGAGGAGAAGAATCCGTCAGGATTCTTCGACTGTTTCCCGATCCATTCGAACTTTTACCGGGAGATCCTCCGGACCTCCCCCTTCGTCGCCGGGGCCCCTTTGAACTCAAAGGACGCTGGTGCGTTCGAAGACCCCCGGTCTTCTCCTGCTCTCAAGGCCTGACGACCCTTCAGCATCCTTCTCGTCCACGGGGTCCTGCAGAACCCCATTGGACAATTGGAGTATACGACGTGCGGGAAGATTGGTCTGGCTGAATAAATGTCCGGCAGGTAAAACGGACGATTTTACTGGCATTTTTGGCTGACCGGGGGCAGGATATCCGCCGGACGATTTCGCAAAAACGGGAACCGGCCGGTTGCCCGGGACCAGGGAAAAGCAAGGCGTTTTTGCGCAGGGATAGGAAAACGCCCTGATCTCCGTCGCAACTGCACAGGACTGGCCGGTTTTTGTCGCGGTAAAATCGACTATCTGGCTATCCGGGCTTTTTTACGGGGAATTCAGGAAACAAGGGCAGAAAACACCCCGAACCGGCCGGTGACCATTACCCTGTTCCGGGGGGAATAACCCCGTTACGGGCCCGGATTGGCTTTTCGGGGTGGCCGTAAGAGGGAAGACCCGATCCTTTCCGCGATCCGAACGCAAAGGCGACCCTGCCCGGACGTTTCCCCCGCAGATACCCCGTGCTTCTGCCCGAACTGCCCGGTACTGGCCGGTTTTTATCCCGCCAGAACTGCCCATTTGCTTTTCCGGGGCGTTTTTGCAGGAATCCAAAAAAACGTGCAGCAAAACCCCCTGAACCGGCCGGTGCAGTCTGCCGGTTTCAGGAAAAATACGCCTTATACGGGCCCGGATTGGCATCCCGGGATCGATGGGGATATGGGGGCTCAGAAAAGGCGTTCCCGGTTTTCCCCGGGCAGGGCGCCGGTGGTGGGGGCGCCGGTGATGGGCCGGGAATAGACATACCGGTATTCAGGATGACCGCGGGAGGTTCTCCGACGGTATCCGCTTTCCCGGGAAGAGTATCCGGAGCTGCCGGTTCACGGCAGCCCGTTCCTCCGGACCTCGACAATCCCTTCAGGATCGATACGGAAATACTGCCACGCACCCCACGGGGCGAGGACATGAATCTCCCGGCAGACCGCGGGATGCACCGGCACCGCCCGGAGCTCCCGGACTGCTTCCCTGAACAGCCGGTCGATTTCCCAGGGTTCGGTCATACGGGTCCGGATCCTCTTTACCTTGATGAACACGATCAGCGTTCCTGCGAAGAGGAGGAGGTCGCCGGGGAACCGGGGCATCGCGGAGGTGTCCAGGACCGGCCCCCGCCTTGACGCGATCTCCCACGCTTCGTCGATCGCCTTCCGGGGCTTCGGACCGTGTGTCATGCCACACAGTCCGCGCAGGGGTCATTGTGCCCGGTGTCGCCTCCCGGGAACCGCCAGGCCGGGGCAGGTACTGCCGTGCATCCGGCGGGTGCGAGCTCTTTTGGCAGCGCCCTGACCCTGACCGAGATGTTGTAATGGTGCCAGTGCGTCCGCTTCACGCTGATCCGGTAAACCGATTCGCCTATCCGGTTGATGTGCAGAGCAATTGCCCGGGGCAGGAAATAGAGTGGGATCCCTCCCTGGGTCACGGATTTACTCTTCGTCATCCTCTGCCCGCCCCCGGGACCGGGCGAATATCCTCGTCGCCGTCATCATCCCCGCCATCATCCCCGTCCGGTTCCCCCGGTCTTCCGGATAACCGGATGCCCGTTCCGGGAATTCCCGTTTCCCGGAGCACATCCCGGCCGGGAGTGCGAGGCCGCTCTTTTCTCGTACCAGGACGAAATCCTGCCGGTCGCCGGCATATCCGTCCTGCATTCTGTGTGTGGACTCTATGCTATCACTTCCCTCCTTGCCAGCCCGGGCAGGAAAACCGTCGTACCGATAGTACGATGATTTTCGCATGCCCTCAGGCCGGGCCGGGTCCGGCAAAGTTCGTCGGCAAGGCGGACCCGTTCTTTTCTTTTCGGGACAACCCCCCGGCTGTCCACGAAGGGGGATTTCGTCACGCCACATATAACGGTTCTAACGCAACCGTCTACAGGAACCATGAGAAAAAACTGCCAATAAATTATTCACTTTTTCTCTGTTCCAGATCATTCAGCCTCTTCTCAAGGAGGAGAATTGACACCTGTATGGATTGCAAGGTTTTTGAGCAATCTGTCTCTGGAGGCTGTATCATTTTCAATGCAGAGGAGCTGATCAGGTCCCTGGCATCAAGCCATTCTGTTAGTGAATCAACGAGGAAATCGACATAAAGAATAGCCGTGATCCCTGCCCAGAAAATCCATAATCCGGTGATCATGCAATAGAACGTAACAACCGCAAAAATGGCGATGGCGACATTTTTTTTGAGATTCTTGCGGCCGGTGCTACGCGATTCCTGGATATCAGAGTAGAGAAACGCGATGATGATGAGAGCCACAATAACGAGAGTCGGAAGATACTGGCCAAGAGTGAACCCGACTATACTCACGACACAGCCGAAGATCAATAATAACAACAATTTGTTCCGTTCCATGGTGATGCAACCTGCCAGGACTCCTTCCGGAGACCGCCGTTGAAGTTTTTTTGCTGCACATAAAATTGTTCTAGCGCAATCGTCTACCGGTGCCACGTGAAGATCTGTTGCGGATGATCGGTTTCGTCCGGTGAAAGAATTCCCTCCATACCTGCAGAAAAATGATAACCCGGAACGATTGTTTCACATTTCCGGTGTTTCAAAAAAAGGTGAAATTTGTGTATCCCTTATCGGGATAATTTTTAGTTCATACCGCAGTGAGGGAATTTGTCCATGTTGAGGTGATTGACTGGCCCGTCGGGATGTCAACGTGCATGGCGCCGTGGATTTCCTGGGGGTTTCCGTAGAGACCGTTCCATTCTACCGCGTATTTTCCGCCGTATCCGACCTGGCAATCCCCTGTTTTTGGCTTGACCGTGTCCTGATGGAGGACAAAGGATCCGCCGATGGTGAATGTAGCGCCGGAATAACCGGTTGAAACCCCGACATTCACGGTCTGCTGGTTACCCGTGATCGTGGAACCGGGACTGTAGGTTATCAGGCGCGAATTTCCGTTCGTGAGCTGGACTTTGTTCCAGAAATCTGTCAGGATTACTCCCGTGTTTGGCTGGGCCGAGGTCCATTGCCAGTAATAGTAGTGATCCCTTCCGGCCGAATCTGCCTGGTTGAACTTGTACAGGATTAAGGCACAATCCGCATTCCCTCCGCTCGAGGTGGTGAGGTGATCTGTCCAGGCGCCGACATATGTGATGCCGGTTGTAGTGTCCGGTTCCCCGGTGAGACTTGCGAGGGCACTCGTGTTTTCGGCACCATACTTCTGGCTCATTTTCTGCACATAGTTCCTGAATTCAGCCTGTGTCAGTTGAGGCGAACTGGAATTTGTATCCATTGAATGCTGAACTGTTCCGGGTCCATTTGCCTGAGCTGCAGAATTACCCGCACCTTCAGCATTCACCGGTACTATCGCCGTCGCTGCAAGCAACAGGGCCAGCAGGATAACACCGGATTTCATTGGTTTCATGGTTTTTTCCTCCATTTCTCCGGTACGCTCCGCTCGACGGCACGGGAAATTTCATGAGAGGGTGTGTGTGCTGTATCTCATGCCAGAAGGCGGGACCGGGCCCGGCGAGGTTCGTCGGCCTTTTTTTCAGGGAACCCGGTTTTTCTGTTGTGTGAAACAACCCCCGGCTGTCCACGCACCGGGGTTTCATGACGGGAGATATAACGGTTCTAACGCACCTCTCTACCGGATCCCTGACCGGTAGACGATTGCGTTAGAAGCGTTAAGAGCCGGATACCAAAACCGCTCAACCGGTATACATGAGAGTATACGGAATCGGTCTGGTACTCCTGGTCTGCGCCGTCGTGCTTGTATCGGGAGTTTCT
>DATJBJ010000005.1:0-20676 GCA_035515395.1 Methanoregula sp.
GCTTCAGACATATTCATGGAATGATGGTGACATGGCGTGGTACCAGTTCCCCTCGTTCACGCAGGCACCCAGTGACCAGAACCTTGCAAAATATGCCAATGAACACAACATCCGTATCTTTCCGATTACCTTAGGGACCGACGATGAGATCCAGCCCGGATATTCAGGTAACGGATCATCCGAATGGCAGATCTATAACACCATGGATCTTATCGCCTCCGAGACGAACGGCACCCACTATGCCGCAACGGACGGCGATCAGCTGGGCGACGTGTATACCGCGATCGCAGGGCAGCTGAACCAGGTTGCGGGCGGGTCGACGACTGTAGATCTCAACATGTCAACCTTCAACTTCTTCGATCACGTTGCCACGAACCTCACGAATTTCCTCGATTACGTTCCGATCGGTACGAGTGGTTTCCCCGGAAACCTCCTGGATTCGACGCACATCGTAAAGTTTAACGGCTCATCGTACAGCTACTCGGGGTTCCCCTACACTCAGAACGATCAGCAGAACTGGACCGCGAAGGATATGAAATACAGCGTCGGGAATATCAACCTGAACGACACCTGGGGGATCAGGTTTACGTTCAACGTTACAAATCCGGGGAAGATCACCTTATTCGGTCCCGACAGCCCCGCGACTGTCACGTTCCAGGATTCTTCCACCACGAGCACTACGTCGGCCTTCATCAACCAGATCACCCTGCCGTGCCAGGATTCAGTTGTCAACGGGGGTTTCAGCACCCATCATATCAGCGTCGATAACCTGAGCCAGGTTGCGGGCGCGAACCAGAACCCGAATATCTGGACTATCCAGTGGAATACAACGTACGACGGTACGGATTCCAATGTCGACGAGCAGATCTCCTACTGGGGACAGGACGGAATCGAGCATATCGTACCCAACGCAGCGCTCCTGTGGGTGCCCAAGGGGAATGAAGTGCAGCAATCGTTCACTGTCGATGCAACGGACCCGTCACTCTGGCCCAATAACCAGGTTATCACCATCAAGGTCAAGGCCTGGGCTTCGGATACCGGTGAGGACCACGACACCATCCAAATCTATAAGACCGGTGCGAATGCACCGAACTATATCAAACTCCAATAATCCCCCTTCGGTTTTTTCCCGTGCAGGTTCTTAGCACCGTCCTGAAACGGATTTTTTTTTGCAAAATACGGTCGCAGCAGGTCCGGGGTCTTTTCGGCTCGCAACGTTAACGGTAACCTGCCGGATCCCCGGAAAAATAGTTGAGTGAAAACGGGCCTTCCAAAAAAAAGATACTGTTCCTGTTTCACGGCACGATCTTCGCAATAGGGATCTCCAGGATATCCTCTGCCCCGCAGGCCTTGAGCTGCGGGATGAGCCGGTTCACGGTGTTCTTGGGCACCACCGTCTGGATGCTGTAGTAGTCGATCCCGTGGAGCCGGCTGACCGTCGGCTTCTTCATCGCCGGTAATGCCGCCACGATCTTCTCCATCGATCCGGTCGGGACGTTCATGGTGAGGAGGACCTTGTGACGGGCTTCGATGACGCCGAAGAGGAGCGTCTTGATCTCTTCGATCTCCCGGCGCTTCTTCGGGTCCGCCCAGCTCGCCCGGTTCGCGATGATGACGGTGTGCGACTCCATGATCTGCCCGATGATCTTGAGTCCGTTCTTCCGGAGCGTCGTCCCCGTCTCGGTCAGGTCCACGACCACGTCCATGAGATCGGGGACCTTCGCCTCCGATGCGCCGTAGGAGTGGAACATCTGGACCGCGATCCCGTTGCGCTCGAAAAATTTCCTTGTCAGCTCCGGGTATTCCGTTGTTACGCGGCTGCCCGGCCGGATCTGGCTGACATTCTCGACAGGCTCGTCGCGGTGGACCGCCACGACGATCTTCACGTTTCCTTCCCCGGTCTTGCTGTAGGAGAGGTCCGCCACCTCCACAACGTCCGCCCCGGTCTCGTGCACCCAGTCGAGGCCGGAGATCCCGAGGTCAAAGTAGCCTTTGTCGACATAGGTGGGGATTTCCTGCGGCCGGAGGATCTTCACTTTTCCGATCCGGTCGTCGTTGATGCGGGGATTGTAGTCCCGGTCCGTGCGCCTGACCTCCAGGTCTGCTTCCCTGAAGAGCTGGAGGGTCTGGGCTTCCAGGCTGCCTTTCGGGAGTGCGATGGTGATCATACCATACCCTTTTGGTGTAAATCAGAATAAAGTCTGGTGTTTTTCAGGGAAACGTGTGGACAACGAGCCCGCTCAGCAGTTTTGGTTCGAACCACGTCGACTTCGGGGGCATGACACCGCCGGCGTCGGCGATTGCCAGCACCGTGCCGACCCTGACCGGCTGCAATGCGAACGCGACGGTAAATTTCCCGCTGTCCACGAGTTTTTCAAGATCGGCGACCGGTCGTGCCCCGCCGAGGTACTGGAGCCGGGCGTCTCCCCGCGGATCGTTGATCCCGAAGAGAGGGCCGAGCACCTCGCGCTGGAGCACCGCAACATCGAGAGCGTCGAGCGAGGCCGCGCAGGGATCGATCGGGCGCGTGCACTCGTACCATCTCCGGCCCAGGTACATGTGCACGATGTGGAAACGGTCGGGATCGCCGATCATCGGCGCGATGTTGTAACTCCCGCCTTCGATCTCGCCATACATGGTTACCGCAAAAGACTGCCTGAGCCGGTCCATGAATGAATCCGGCGTAAAAGAACCAAGATCGGTCAGGAGCCGGCTGTAACCGTGGATCCTTACCCGGTCGCGGGCAAACATCACGCCCATGAACCGGGAAACCTCGCCGTCCGCAGGCCTGCCGGCTGCCGCGCGGCGATCGGCGACATTCACTGCCGCCTTTGCGCGATGGTGGCCGTCAGCGATGTAAAGTGCGGGTACGGAAGAGAAGAATTTCTCTAACTTCGCGAGCGAGGAAGGATCGGTGACGGGGATGATCCGGTGGACCGCACCCTGCTCCGAGACGACCTCCGCGGCCGGGCCCGGGGATGCAACGGCGAGGGATTCAATGAAGGAATCGATCTCTCCGGTGTCGCGATAAAGGAGAACCACGGGCCCGGTGTGTGCTCTCGTCGCCTCGATATGGCGCGTCCGGTCTTCTTCCTTGTCGTACCGGGTCTGCTCGTGCCTCCGGATCCTGTTCTTCCGGTAGTCATCGACATCGAGGCAACAGCAGAGCCCGAGGAAGGTCTCGCCGTCCTGCTGCACCCGGTAGAGGTACATCCCCGGGGCCGTGTCCCTCTTCAGCTGCCCGGATGCCAGCAGGGAAAAAAAGTTCTCGCCGGCCCGCTGGTAGACTTCCGGATCGTGGGGATCGAGACCGGGAAGCTCTGCATCCGCCCGGCTCACGCGGAGGAAACTCTTCGGGTTCCGGCCGATAATCTCCCGCACCTCCTCGGCCGTCACCACATCGTAGGGGACCGCGGCGATCCCCTGGGCCTCTCCGGGTGCCGGGCGGACGCCGGCAAAACGATAGATACTGACCATGAATCCAATCATCCCCTGCACCGGAGGGAAAACCAACTGCCACTATTGTTGGGCGTGGTACCATATATAGCCAAAGACCTGAACGGGAAGCGGGCCCGCTTTTTTGGATCCTCCGTGGATCTTCTCCGCCCGGTACCGTGAATCCCCCCGACCGCGAGAAAAAATTCCGGATTACCGTTGTGAAGTTTTCAGGAACGGGGGTGTGGACGGGAGCCGGGTCCAAGAGAATGTTTATGAGATTGCCCGCGTAAAAGTGGAGGAGGACGACCGATGATCCGCTCGCACGATATCGCAAGCTTCCCGCTCCCGCAGATCCGACGGGTCTCCCCGGCAGATATAGGCGCCGTCGTTGCGATTGAGAAGGAATCTTTCTCCGATCCGTGGGACGGCGAAGTATTTCTTGAAGCGCTCGGGTATTACCCGGCAACGTTTTTTGTTGCGGTCTGCGAGGGATCGGTAGCCGGGTTCATCTTCGGGGCACCGGAGGATACGGGTGAGAATATCTACGGCCATATCTGCAACCTTGCCGTGAGTCCCCGGTACCGGGGGCGGGGGATAGGCCGGCTTCTCGTGAACCGGCTCGAGCAGCAGTTCGCCATCGATCTCGCGACCGCCGTCCAGCTCGAAGTCAGGGTCTCCAATACCGCCGCACAGCAGTTTTACCGGCACCTGCGGTACCGGGACATGATCGTCATTGACCGGTACTACGCAAATGGCGAGGATGCCATCCTGATGATGAAGTGGTTCCGCTTCTAGCCTCTTCCGAGCTGCCTGTGTGCCCGCGCAAGGTGCTGGGCGGCGAGTGCGCCCAGGAGGGAGAGTTCCCCGGCAAGGACCCCGGACGCGATGATCTCGGCAAGCTTCCTTGCGTTCGCACCCGGCGGATCCCCGCTTCCCGCTACCCCGAGCATCCTGAGGCATTCCTGCTGGGTGTCGACGCCGGTACCGCCGCCCACGGTCCCGACCGGGAGCGAGGGGAGCGTGACTGCAACATACACGCCGGCATCGGTGGGATCCACGGTCGTCATGCAGGTAGCTCCGTCGATCGCGTGCGCGGCATCCTGCCCGCAGGCGATGAACATGGCTGCAACGATATTGGCCGCGTGGGCATTGAAGCCCAACGACCCGGCCCGTGCGGAGCCGACGAAATTTTTCCGGTAGTTCACTTCGGCAAGGGTCTTTGCATCGGTCTTGAGCACCGACCCGATCTGCTCGTGAGAGAGTGCGACTCCCGCGACCGCGCTCCTTCCCCTGCCCAGGATGGCGTTGATCGCTGCAGGTTTCTTGTCCGTACACATGTTTCCCGAGAGCGCGATGAGGCGGGCGCCCGTCCCTTCCGCTATGAGTTCGGCTGCCTTTGCGCTTGCGATGGTGACCATGTTCATGCCCATCGCGTCCTTGGTGTCGAATTCGAGCCGGACGAAGACGCTCGTACCCGCGATGTACGGAACGATACCGGTGAGTTTCCCGTGGGAGGTGGTGCTCTCTGCTGCCGCACGCAGTTCGTCGCAGTGGCCGGTTACCCAGCAGGCGATCTCCTTTGCGTGGATTATGCTTCGTGCTGCAAAGGCCGGCGCCCGGGTCATGCCGTCGTGGAAGATCCGCACCTCCGCTCCGCCGGCTTTTGTTATCGCGCTGCAACCCCGGTTGACCGAAGCGACGAGCGCCCCTTCGGTAGTTGCGAGCGGCAGCCAGAATCTTCCCTGGGCGTATTCCCCGTTGACAAGGATCGGGCCGGCAACCCCCACCGGGACCTGCACAGCGCCGATCATGTTCTCGCAGTTCCGTTTCACGACCCGGTCGACGTCGATGGAAAAGATGCCGATGTTTTCGAGCGATGTGCCGGTCTCCCCCGCGATGAACTCCCGCCGCACCCTGATCGCATCGAGCGGAGCGAGCTCCCTCTCCAGCTCGTAGAGTTTCAGCGAGCCTTCTTTCAGCTGCGAAAAGACCATCTCGTCCTTCCCGGTGTCGTGACCGGGTCCCGCACCGCGCCCCTCACCCCCGCGCTGCCCCTCATCATCAGCCATGAATAAGGGTACAGCGTATAAATTTATGATACCGGTGGTCGGCTGATGGTGGAGCAGTGGTGCGTAAGGGTACCCGCAGCGCAGGGTGAGAAGACGAGGCAGACTCTCATCAGAGAGGGCGCACTCGACAAAACACTCAGGATCCGCCGCGACGGCACCATGCTTCTCATCCCGGTGACCGGGCCGCGCGGGGGTGCCGGGCGGTGCAGGTTCGAGCCGAATACTGCGCGGCCCCGGCTTCCCCGGCACGAACTGGTCGGCGGGATCGCGATCATGCAGGAGTGCGACCGCGACGGTGCGGCATTGATCCTGGCGGCGCGCCCATCCCTCCACACGGTCGCGTGCGCGTCGGGCGAAGTTGCGGGCGAGTACCGCACCCGAAAGTTCGAAGTCCTCGCGGGAAGACCGACAACCCGCACGGAAGTGGTCGAGCACGGGCACCGGTTTATCGTCGACCTGTCCCGGGCGTACTTCTCTGCCCGGCTCTCCTCGGAGCGGCAGCGGATCCTCGCGCGGGTTCGCCAGGGCGAGACGGTCCTCGATATGTTTTCCGGCGTAGGGCCTTTTGCGATCACCCTTGCAGCGAAAGCGCGGCTTGTCGCTGCAGCGGATCTCAACCCGGAAGCAGTCGTCCTGATGATCGAAAATATCAGGAAAAACCGGAGCAGGAACGTCCTCCCGGTCCTTGCCGATGCCCATCACCTTCCGTCGCTCGTTCCCGGGGGGTTTGACCGGGTCGTGATGAACCTCCCGCTCTCCGGCACGGAATTCCTGGAAGATGCATTCTCCCTCTGCAGACCGGGAGGGTCGATCCACTTCTACTCGCTTGTTTCGGGAGAGGGCGAGCACTGCGCCCGGATACGGGAGCTTGGCGGGGAGGTTGCTGCCGAGAGGGTTGTGCGGTCGTACTCCCCGGCGCAATGGCACGCGGTGTACGATATTTGCACCGGGAAAAAAGAATAAAAAATTTTCCGGAAAATTCCGGGCCGGCTTAACGGGACGGTCACCAGTGTACGGACACGGCCGGGCTTCCCCGGGAGGGACCGGGGTAGCATTCGCCCGGACTTAAAAACGCCGTATTGTGCCCCGTTTTTGAAAATACCCGTTTTAAACCCCACTTTCTGGTCCTCCCATTTTTCGGGCCACAGAGGCACCGTACATGGCCGATCTCCTGCCCGGTTCAGGATTGCCTGCCCTGAGGGAAAATTCCGGTAGCGGCCCGCTAAATTGGCCGGTCTAAATCCCCTTAAAACTGTTATTTTTCTGAAAAAACGATTTAAAAAGAAATTTTTTTCGGGCGTTGACACCACTTCCCCTGGAGAAGGGGCCCGGATTTTTCGGGTCTTCAGATTATCGTCCGTTTGTCAAACCGGGCATTTTACAGGGACTTGTTTCTGCAGGTACTGGCAGGGGCAGTACGATCGGGAATGTACCCCGGACAGGTACCCGTGGCGTGAGGGCCGGGTTCCGGGGCTGCTTTGCGAGCTGCTGCCCTTCCCGTCATTTGTCCCGGGTCACCGGAAAACGTTCGGGAGGAATTTCTGACAGGCAACCTTTGTTTTGACCCCTGCAACCCTGTGTTCTCCCGCTGTGAAATCGGGGAGGGATTCGTCCCGGTGCCGGGCATGCCGGAATTATCCGGATGAAAATTTTTTACTCAGTCGTATGGATTGTCGCGCCACGATGTATCCGGAAAAATTTCCCGGGATTTTCAAAGAGCGTTTGTCAGCCCCGGGATCTTCTTGTAAAATGTTTCCGGGCGGATCGGGAAAATTCCGGCGCATCGATCCTTCGTATGGGGCCGGGGACATTCTCCTGTCCCGTTCGAAATGCCCCCGGGGGAACCGGAAAAAAGGCTATTCCACCGGCACGAACTTCGTGCCGTAGTGGATGATACCGCTCTCGCCGTCTGTTGCGATCCTGCGGAATGTGCTCTTCACGCGCATGCCGATCTTTACATCTTTTATGTCGGCGATGATCTGGGTGGTCATCTGCGGCCCCTCGTCCAGCCTGATGATCCCGAGCACATATGGCCCTGCCGAGGAGAACTGGTCAGGCGCTGTCTGGATGATCGTGTAGGTGACGACCGTGCCGAACCCGGCAAATTTGTGGTCAACGATCTTCCCGTTCCTGCGGCAGTCGGGGCAGAACGTCCGGGGCGGGAAGAAGTGCCGGCCGCAGGTCTCGCACTTCGTGCCGATGAGGTTGTACCGCTGGGGGATCTTTCTCCAGAATCGTGCAACGGACATAATCAAACCCTCCCGAGGATGTGGACGGCAACCGTTGCACCCGTGCCGCCAACGTTATGGGTCATGCCGACCTCCGCGTTATCGACCTGTCGCCTGCCGGCGTCGCCGCGGAGCTGCTGGACGATCTCGTACACCTGCTTGATGCCGGTCGCGCCGACCGGGTGGCCGCAGGCCTTGAGGCCGCCGCTCGTGTTGACCGGGATCTTCCCGCCAAGGGCGGTCTCTCCTTCTGCGGTGAACGTGCCGGCGGTGCCCTTCCTGCAGAACCCGAGGTCCTCGATTGCGCAGATCTCTGCGATCGAAAAACAGTCGTGGACTTCTACCATGTCGATATCGTTGTGAGTAAGTTTTGCCATCGTAAACGCCCGCCGGCCAGCCGCAACGGAAGCATCCAGCGTCGAGATGTCGCGCCGGTCATGGAGGGCAATGGAGTCGCTCGCCTGTGCCGTTGCCAGCACCTTGATCGGCGTGTCCGTGAACTCCCGTGCCCGCTCGAGCGGCGCAACAATCACCGCGGCGGCACCGTCAGTAATCGGCGAACAGTCGAAGAGCCTGAGCGGTTCTGCGACCATGGCGGACCGGAGAACCGTCTCGAGGGTAATCTCCTGCTGGAACTGTGCGATCGGGTTCCGTGCGCCGTTGTAATGGTTCTTCACCGCGACCTGCGCGAGCTGCTCGCGGGTCAGTGAATAGCGGTGCATGTAGTCCTGTGCAATCATCGCGTAGAGTCCGGGGAAGGTTGCGCCGACGAACCCTTCCCATTCCCGGTCCGCCGCGCCGGTGAGCGCATCGGTGCTCGCGCCCGACTCGACGTCGGTCATCTTCTCGACACCTGCCGCAACCACGATATCCTCGAGGCCGCTCGCGACTGCAATAACAGCCTGCCGGAAGGCAAGGCCGCCCGATGCGCACGCCGCTTCCACGCGGGTCGCCGGGATATGCCTGGTCGCCATGCCGGCGTAGTCAGCGATGAGCGCACCGATATGCTCCTGCTCGATGAACCGGCCGGCGCTCATGTTGCCGACGTACATCGCGTCGATCTTCTCGCCCGAGAGCTGTGCGTCCTCCAGCGCGAGCGCCCCCGCCTCGACAAAGAGGTCACGGAACGAGGCCTCCCATTTCTCCCCAAAGGTGGTACAGCCGACTCCTATAACTGCAACGTCTCTCATGACTGCATCACCAGTTTCCCCTTGTGTTTTGCATACCGCGCATAGTCGAGATAGATCGGGTTTTCGAGCTGCTTCCCGACACCGGGCGCCGCGTCGCGCCGGAATTTGTCCGACGTTATCGCACCGGTGACCGTGATGTCGAAGGCGTCGCTGCCGGCACCGGACCCGAACGAGCAGACAAAGATCCGGTCGCCGGGTTTTGCGATATCGAGCGTTGCGGCAAGACCGATAGGCGATGCCCCCGAATACGTGTTGCCGAGCCGCGGCACGACGAGGCCGGGCTTGATCTGTTCCGCGGTAAACCCGAGAGTCTTTGCCGCCTTCTGCGGGAACTTCGCGTTCGGCTGGTGGAAGACCGCGTACTCGAAGTCCTTCGGTGCCTTCCCGGTCTGCTCAAACAGGAGCCGGCTCGCGCCCTCAACGTGCTTGAAATACCCCGGCTCACCCGTGAATCTGCCCCCGTGCCGGGGATAGTCCTGCCCTTCGCGGCGCCAGAAGTCCGGCGTGTCGGAAGTGAACGAGCAGGTATGGTTGATGGTCGCTATCGGGTCGTCGTTGCCGAGGATGTACGCCGCCGCACCCGCCGCCGCGGTATACTCGAGCGCATCGCCCGGCGCTCCCTGCGAGACATCGGAGCCGATGGCGACCCCGTATTTTATCATGCCGCTCTTTACAAGACCCATGCAGGTCTGGATGGCGGCAGTGCCGGCCTTGCAGGCAAACTCGTAGTCGGCCGCGGTCATGCAGGGTGTCGCTCCGATGGCCTCTCCCACCGTACATGCTGTCGGTTTCACCGCGTACGGGTGCGATTCGCTCCCCACATAGACCGCCCCGATCTCTGCAGGGTCGACCGGGCGGCGCAGGAGCGCATTGCGTGCGGCTTCGACTGCAAACGTTGCGGCGTCTTCGTCAAGGTCCGGAACCGATTTTTCAAAAACCCCGAGCCCTCCCGTGATGTCCGCTGCGTTCCCGCCCCAGACGCGTGCAATTTCTTCGACCTTAATCCGGTATCTCGGTATATACGTACCGTAGGATATGATGCCTACCATTCTTTTTCCCTCAATGTACTGACAATGGTGTCGGTGTCCATGCTTGTGCACAGGACCGTGATCCGGTCCCGTTCCGCCATCTTCCCGACAATCGGATGGACATCAGACGCTTCTATCCCCTGCAGAACCACGCACCGCGGCTTGAAAGGGGTGACCCTGATCGCGACCATCGGCGACTTCCCGGTCGATACATTCGTGAAGACCAGCGCCCGCTCCGTACTCCATCCGTAGATGCGGTTGAACTCATCGGAAGAGAGCTGCATGATCGCGTTCAGGCTGTTCACGACCGTATACCCGAAGATGACCTGTTCTATCGACCCGCAGAGCAGCGTGCACCCGATCACGTCGGAAAATTCCTTCAGCGGGACCGGTTTATCGTACTCGTGGAGGTCGTAGATCACTTCGTCGTCGATGCCGGCAAAGAGCATGGATGAAAATTTCTGGATGTGTTTACCGCCGTTCTCTTCGTCTATGGCAAGGATCGTGTCCACGATCTTGCCGACAACTGCGGTGCCGGGGCTTTTTCTCCTCCCGCTCTCGTAATCGCTGATAACGGAAGGCGAGACTGCAAGGCGGTCCGAAAGGACGCCGGGTGCGATCTCGAAGTTCACGCGCCACTTCTTCAGCGCATGCCCCGGTGAGTCCGACAGCGTAATCTCCCCCGCCATCTTCTCGGCGAGCTGGTTCCGCTTACCGGATTTCATGCTCATTAACAAGAACCCGTGCAGTTAAATAATTAACGAACGAGTATTCGACAGTGAACGAACAACGACGGAAGCACTTCCTGAGAGCAACCCATAAATAAGAAGCATCCCAATTTTGGTAAGCATGATACCAGCTGAGGATCTCCAGTGCCTCAAGGCGATCGCACTCCGCGGCGGGTGCAAGGGCCCGGTCTTTGTCTCCACGCAGACCATCGGAGAGATGCTCGCGATCAGCCAGCAGACGGCATCGCGCAGGCTCAAAGGCCTCGAGACGCGGGGCCTCGTCACGAGGACGCTTGCCGCTGACGGCCAGCACGTGACCGTCACCAGGGCCGGGGAAGAGGAACTCCGGAAGGAACACCAGGAGTACTGCCGGATTTTTTCAGAGCAGAACAGAGGGTACACGCTCTCCGGGTCCGTGGTCAGCGGCATCGGGGAAGGCAAGTACTACATGAGCCTCCCTGCCTACAGGCAGCAGTTCCTGGCCCACCTCGGCTTCGAGCCGTACCCGGGGACGCTCAATATCCGCCTCGCGCCCTCGAGCATCCCGGTGCGCAAGAAGATCGACGCACTCGAATGGATCAGGATCAAGGGCTTTTCAACCGATGGCCGTACCTTTGGCGACGCCCGGTGTATCCCGTGCAGAATCGATGACATCGCCTGCGGGATCGTTGTTCCCGGGAGGACGCACTACCCGGAGGACATAATCGAAGTGATCGCCCCGATCGCGCTCCGCCGGAAGCTCGGGGTAGAGGACACCGACAGCGTGAGCGTCGAGGTAGGGCAATGATCGACGCCGCGCTCGCCGCGCTCCGGGACGGTAAGTTTATCCTCCTCTATGATTTCGACGACCGCGAAGGCGAAACGGATTTTGCGATCCGGTCGGATGCCGTTACGCCGAAAGATATCGTGAGGATGCGCAGGGACGGCGGCGGGCTGATCTGCACGGCCGTCCACCCGGTGGCAGCCCAGCGCCTCGGCCTGCCGTTTGCGAGCGACGCCCTCCGTGCCATCGCCGTTGCCGAGCGCGAGGGCGATATCCCGTACGACCGGAAGAACCACTCCTCCTTCTCGCTCTGGGTAAACCACCGGAACACCTTCACCGGTATAACCGACCGGGACCGGACGCTGACCGTCAACGCGATCGCAGAGCAGGTGAAGCGGGCGCTGAACGGCGGCGGCGTGAATTTCCACGAGACCTTCCGTACCCCGGGTCACATGGCGCTCCTCCGTGCTGCGGACGGCCTCCTCGATGTCCGGAAGGGCCAGACCGAGCTCTCGATCGCGATGGCGGAGATGGCAGGGATCACTCCTTCGGTGACGATCTGCGAGATGCTGGACGACGAGTCCGGCTACGCCCTCTCAAAAGCAGATGCCCGGCTTTATGCCAGGAAGCACGGGCTCGTTTTTATCGAGGGGCAGGAAGTGCTGGACCGGTGGAAAGCGATGAAGAAAGAAGGGAAGAGATAAATCCCGCTCTTCGCCCGGTGTTTTTTTAAATTTTACTCCCCTCCCTTGGGGGCATCGCGGGGAAAAAATGAGAGATTATATCCGGATCTGCGCCAGCGCAGCATACGCCATCTTCCGGAACACGGTTGGATCAAGGGAAGGGTAGTGTTCTTTTGCCTTTGCGATGTCCGGGGATCCGTCCTTCACGAACGCGTCCAGCCGGTCGAGCGTCCGGGCAGCGGTGTCGAGCGTCCAGATATCGCGGGTGTCCTTGTCAACAACCGTGATCGACTCCACCCTGACCGAGACGAGGAACGAGCCGTCCGGCTTCTGGTACAGGTTGGGCTTGCCGATCACTGCCACGAATGCCGGAGTCTCGATCTTCGCGAGCTGCTGCATCGCCTCCGGCTGGTAGCTGCCGGCCATGATGAAGAACGTGCCGGTCGGATCGACAACACGCCCGCGGTAGAAGATATTCTGTTCGCCCTGCCGGGTCTTCTCGGTCAGGGTGCCGACGAGGAAGATCCGGTTGCTGCGTTCTCCGGTGGGGAGGAGCACGAACGTCGGGCTCTTCTCGTCCTCGCCTTCCTTGAACTGGTACCGGCACTCGCGGAGCTCGGCAGAAAAGACACGCCGCGCCGGCTCGCGCTCGAAGGCGCCCTCCCTCCGGCCGGCTCCCGTTCCCGCGTCGCGGGGGTTTGCGCTCACGATACCCCCCCGGTCCCGGCGCGGTTGAGGAGCGCGGTGTGCTCGCTGCTGTCGAACGGCAGCCGCTCACAGGTATTGACGAGCAGCCGGTTCTCGATCTCCCTGCCCTTGCAGAGGACGTAGCGGCCGAGAACCGCATCCCGAATCCGGAGGAAGACCTCGTCCATACCGAGCGGGTTGTTCTCTGCGATCTCTTTTGCCGCTTCGAGAGTCATGCCGGTGAGTGCCTCCACCGCGTCGCGCTGGAGGAGGAGGTTGTGGGTCTTCTCCCCGTCATCGAGCCAGCCCTTGATACGGAGGTCGTACCGGAAATCCGGCTGGATCTCGTGGACCGGGCAGTAATTCTGCCGGGAGAGGGCACGGTTGCAGCCCTCGACCGGGCAGCGCTTGATGATGCCCGAACCCGGTGCGATGTGCACGATCGCGCCCCGGATCGCCGACTCGCCGCCGCTGACCGTGATGTCGCCCTCCTCCTGCATGATGAGCGCCGTGTTCAGGTTGAGAGAGAGCCGGCTGTTGAACTCGTCCACCTGTGCGTAATAGATCAGGTATACCGCGCCCGGCACGAGCGTCTCTTTTCCCGGCTCCTTCCAGATAACGAACTTGATCGTGCCGGTCTCGTCCCCGAGCAGGCCGGACTGGAGCATCCGCTCGTGAGATGCGTCCCACTCCTGGACCACCTTGGCGCGAACGCTGCCGACGCCGGTTCGCAGGTCTCTGATCGGGACGGTCGCGGGGCTGAGCACCCGGTCTTCCGGCTCGATCTCCTTAATCGTCGTCCCCGAATGGATCTTCAGGCTTGCGACGTTCTTATACTCGTCAACAACGGCAGATTCGATCCGGTACCAGGAATCGGGCTTCATGGCCGGCGCATTTGCCTTTGCCCATGCGACAAACCGGATGGCTCCGGAGTCGTCGGCGATGATGCCGCTCTGGGCGATCGAGGGCGAAGCCGGTGCCGAGACCGAGACGACCTTGCCCTCAAGGGTCACCCACTCCCCGGGGACCATGGCGGCGATCTTCTTCTGCTCCGTCCCGCCGCCGCTCCTGCCGGTTCCGCCGGCGGAACCCATAGCCGGGACATTGAACTCCTTTGCGAGCTCGGTTGTCACGCTGCGCTCAGCCTCGGAGGGCTGGACGCCGAACTCGTTGACGAGCCGCCTGAGCTTTCCTTCAACCTTCTTTGCATCGACCGTTGTTCCGGTCTTCGAGAACTTTCGGGAGATTCTTTCTGCTGCTTCGGAAAAATCCATGCCATACATCTCCAGCTAACAAATCCGATTTTTACCGGAAGATATATTGGACACCGCGGGTTGTGAAAGTGTCGGATTGAACCCGGTACATCCCTGCACCGATGGTCAGGTTTATGACAGAGCAGGGAGTATAGGTGTGGTATGGCTGAGATCAATGCGGACAGTACCATCTATGACCTCCTCAAGGCAAAGCCCGAGGCTACCGAAGCGCTCTTCCGGTTCGGCATGGGCTGCGTCGGCTGTGCGATCGCCCGTGGCGAAACAATCCGCCAGGCAGCCGAGGCGCACGGCATCCCCCTGCCCGAGCTCCTCAAGGCACTCGGGATCAACGAGAAGTAAGCACCACGATCCGGCGGATGGAGCGGGCATCCCCGGAGCGGCAGATCATTTCTTTTTTTCCGGTGATTTTCTCCTGCGGACCAGCTCGGAAAGCGAAGCGCCCGGGTGTTTTTTCAGGTAATCCGCGGTCTCCGGTTCGTGGAGGAGCGTGCAGTCTGCGCAGTTCCAGACCTTTCCCTTTGCCGGGCTCTCCGCCCACCTGCCGAGGCTTTCATTTCCGCAGGGGTAGAACGGGCAGTAACAGAAATCGCAGTCCTGTCCGGCGAAGTGGCAGGGGAAGTACGGGCAGTTCTCCGGCGACCATTCGACCCAGTGCCCGCCACCGATCCGGCTGAAGATGAAGAACGCCGGCCGGTCTTTCTGCACGGGATCCTCACACAGGCGGATCGCGGCCGGCACCCCGTACAGCACCGTCTCCCGGATCCGAAGCCCCGCTTCCGTGAGCCTCCCTGCAGCGGAGTGTTTCACATCGCCTTCACACGCGGCGATTATCGCATCGCGGGGCATCCCCGATACCCCGCAGCCCGTGCCAAGGAGGGCCTCTGCCTTCGCCTCTGCTGTGACAAGGATGGTCCCGAGGAGCGCCGCGTCCGACATCCCTTCCCCGCTGCAGACGATGAGGCTGACCGCGCCTTCGGATTGTTCCGGCCCGCGGGGAACATCTGCAGCGATAAAAACGGTGATGAAATCGTACTGGAAGACGCATACGTGCCGGACCGGGACACGGGTGAGCAGTCCGAGGAAACCGGCGCCGATGCCGGAGCGGGCCGCGGCAAGTTCCAGTTCTTTTCCTGGCTCCCGGAGGCCGTCTCCGCCGGGTGCAGTGAGGGCGAGGAGCGCCGGGACGGATCGGATGCCTCCGGAGATTCCGGTGCTTGCGGCCCGGAATGCGCCATTGACAAAAACTGCCGTATCATCGTAATAATACCGCATGCGACAATCGACCCGGTACCCTGATATGTGCTGACATCCGATAGTAAGATTTTGATTATCGCCCCCTTTTTGGGCGTTTGGCCCGACAGGCTCTCTATCGGAGAAACACGCGGGATGCCTGCATTGCAGAGGCGGATGCACCCGTGCGTGGCATATTCCGGCGGCACTCCGTGTGTGCAAATTCTTAATCCCGCACCCGTCCACGCGATATCTGACACGGGATTGCCCGTGAACCGGAAGAGCAGGGATGGGTGACTGAAATGGTGCAATTCAACATAAACGGGATTTCCCTCGAAGCGCAGTACCTCTACCGGTACGCGCTGGACATGATCGATGACGGCAAAACAGAAGTGGGGCTGAAGTATCTCAGGATGGCAGTTTCCCTCGCGCCCCGGTTCTGCAAGGCGTACAATGTAATAGGAAACTGCCTGGACGAGATGGGCCGGTACGACGAGGCGATCCGGAGTT
Organism: Methanoregula sp.; assembly: GCA_035515395.1. Taxonomy (GTDB): domain Archaea; phylum Halobacteriota; class Methanomicrobia; order Methanomicrobiales; family Methanospirillaceae; genus Methanoregula. Next base: position 15,829 of record DATJBJ010000005.1, read on the forward strand.
ATGAGAAAGCGCTGGAGATCGACCCGCAGCATGCCGAGGCGCGTTTCAAGCGGTCGATGGTCCGGAAAAAAATCGGGACAGTCACGCGCGGGCAGGAGACGGGTGCTGATTTTCTTTCCCTTGCCCGGTTCTGCGGAATCTGAAGAAACGGTTCTTTCTTTATCCCGGCAGGTCCTTACCGGTCGGAAAAAACCTGCAGGCACCGCCTGCCCAAAAAAATGTATCCGCTATGCGACCGAGTATCGCGTCCGGTCCTTGAGTTCCTGCTGTTTGCCGGCGTTCCAGCCGGAGACGTCCTGGAGGTAGCCCGTGACCCTGCTCACCTGGACGACATCGTGCGACCCGCACTCGGGGCAGACGGGTTTACCGCAGAGCGGGCAGTACTCGATACCCGATATAATCTCGTGGCTGCAGTGGCAGTGGTCGAGCGGGCACATGATCTCAAGGTGTGTCTCGCCGCAGCCCGGGCAGGGGCTTTCGGTAACGATATGGTGGCATGTGTGGCACTTGTATCTGCGCTCGTTCTCCGGAATAAGGTCAAGGCTCGTATACTTCTTCGCTAGGTTCCGGTGTTCTGCAGTCCAGTCCATGACTAATACATTGCACGACTGATTAATAAACTTTTAGACCCTGTTGTGAATCTGATTCGCGATTGCGGTACACACAAGCGCGTACGCGCGGATTCGGCCGCATATTGCCAGTTGTTTAAATAGATAGTGGTCGAAACACAAAAAATATTCAAAAAATTGCATGAAATTCAGGCGATTTGGATGAAAATGCCGGTCTCTTCCGGAGCCTGCCCGGCACAGCGGACCCCGGCGCTCCCGGTAACGTCCGTGCGCTATTTTCCCATCGCGCGGAACCTGGCGTACTCCGCTGCCGCCGCAGCCGGATCCTCTGCCTCATAGATCGCCCTGCCTACGATGATGCCGTCCACCATCGCTGCGATCGTCCCGGCATCGCCTCCCTGCGCTCCGACACCGGGCGAGAGGATCTTCCGGTCACCAATGAAACTGCGGAGGATCTTCACCCGGAACGGGCGCGTGGCAGGGGCGACGATCCCGTCTGCGCCGCACTCTGCCGCGAGCTTCGCGATCCTCTCGCCGGTACATCCGATGAAGAACTCGGCCGCCCCCGGGTGGCTCATCTCGGCAACGACATAGCACTCCCCGCCATGCCATCGCGCGGAGTCCACGCAGGCCTGTACCGAGTCCTTCCCCGGAAAACCGTGACAGATGATCGCGGAGAACCCGGCCCCGAACACCTGGTCGGCGATGAGCTTGTTCGTGTTCGGGATATCGGCGACCTTGAAGTCTGCGATGAGGGGGAGGCCGAGACCTTTGAGTTCCCTTGCAACGGAGAGCCCGGTAGCAAGGACGAGCGGGTACCCGAGCTTGATCGCATCGATATGCGGGGCGCATTCCCGTGCGATTTTGATCGCCGTCCCGCGATCGGTGACGTCCAGCGCGAGGATGAGTTCAGGCACGGTGCATCCGCTCCATCACGGCAGCGACCAGCACCGGGAGCGTGATCGTCGCGTCGCCGTACACGGTGACCGCCCGCGCCTCCTCGGTGATCTTCCCCCACGAGCGCGCCTCATCGAGCGTGGCGCCCGAGAGCCCGCCGAGATCCGGCCGGTCCCCGGTCAGCTGCACTGCAAAGTCGAACCCGTTCGGCGTCATGAGCATACTCTGGAGGATGAAGTTCTTCGGCACCCCGCCGCCGACCAGCAGCGCGCCGGCCTTCTTCGCGGTGAAGCAGCGGTCCATCAGGGCCGGCATGTCGGCAAACGCGTCGACCGTGACATCATTTGTCTGCGAGAAGAGCCAGTACTGGAGGCCGATCATGGAGTCCTGCACTGCGGGGCAGTAGACCGGGATCTTCTTCCGGGCCGCGGTGTGGAGGATACCGGACTTCGTCCGGGAACCGATGTGGCCGAGGAGCGATGCGATGGAGATCCTGCTCCCCGGTTCGAGTTCTCCGAAGACCTTCTGCATGAACTCCTCGAAGCGCTCGAAGGCCTCGTTCGGGAGGTAGACATCGTAGATCCGGTTGATCTCGTCGTGGCGGAGTTCGATGTCGTTGCAGAACGCCGAGCCGTGGAAGTGCCTGCATCCGATCGCCTCTATGATGTCGTGGGTGAGGTTGGCGCCGGTCGAGACGAGGACGTCGATGTGGCCGGCTCTGATGAGGTCGGAGACGATCCCCCCCATGCCCGCGGGGACCATCGCTCCGGCGAGGCCGAAGAACCTGGTCGTCTCTTTATCCTGCAGCATCGCGGTGTAGATATCAGCGGCCCGGCAGAGCGCCCCGCCGTTGTAGGCTCCGGCATTTCCCATCGCATCGACAAGTTCGCCGACCGTCATCTTCGGCTTCACGTGCAGCTGGGCGACCGGCTCATCGCATGGTTGTGTCATGGTTTCCCCGCGTGTTACGGGAATGTTTGCACTGGCAAGAGATAATCCTGTTTCACCCGGGTTTCCGGTTTCACGCCGGGAAGGAGGTGGCGGAGAGCGGGACGGGGGGCGAAGGGCAGCGAAGTCGCGGGGGGATAATCTTTCAGGTTCCTGCGCCCGTATGCACGGCGGAGAGGCTGCGGATAAACCCGCCGTTTTTCCGCCGGGAACCGGCAGATACGGAGTGCGAACGATTATCATACGAAAACAGAAACGATAGACTGTACATTTCCGATCTGGAACCATGCTGATCCTCCCTCTCTCCCTGACCCTGCTGGTCCCCACCATCATCTGCGGCGCGCTCGCCATGGTAATCTGGACAAAGCGCCCGCAGGAAAATGACGACAGGACCCCGGCCAACCTCCTGATAACCATCGTCCTCGGTTGTTCCATCGGGACAGCAGCGTACGCGCTCGAACTGATGGCGCCGGACCTTTCGGCAAAACTCCTGCTGACAGGCCTCGGTTACTTCGGCAACCTGATCCTGATGGTGGCAACCCTCCTCTTCACGATCTGGTATGCCGGAAAGTGGTCGTGGGTCTCCCCCGGGAAGATTGCAGCGCTCAGCGCCGGGCCCGCACTGATCCTCATTGCGTTCGTCACCAACAACCTGCACCACCTCTTTTACACGGGCGTGGGACTGGACACCAGCTACGAGATCCCCCAGATGACCCTGACCGCGGGGCCCCTTTACATCATCGCGGGTGCGTACATCCTCTTCTCGTTCGCCGCAAGCCTCGTCCTCCTCTTCGGGGCGAGGTTCACGATCCACCGCGGGTACGGGAGCGCGTGGCCCGCGGTAGTGGTGGGGCTCGTTGTACCCCTGATTGCCTACGTCATGTACATCGCGGGTCTCAGGCCGTTCGGCTTCCTCGACCTCGTGCCATACAGCATCACGGTTACGGCGGTTGCACTGACCCTCGCGACCCTCCGGTTCAATATCCTCGACCTCCGTCCGGTCGCCCGCGAAACTCTCATCCACGATCTTCCCGCCGGGATGATGGTCTTCGACGACAGGATGCGCATCATCGACATCAACCCTGCTGCGACCCGCCTCCTCGGGATCGGCCGGGAACCCGTTCTCAACCGCGATGCCGGAAGGGTTCTCCCCCCGGAAGATCCGGTGCTGCGCTTCTGCCTGGCCCGGAGCCCGGGGACCATCGAAGTGGAGAGGGAGGGCAGGGCCCTCGAGATCATTCTCGTCCGCGTGCCGGGGTTTCTCGCGGAGACGATCGGGTTCCTCCTCATCCTGCAGGATATCACGGAGAAGAGGCAGGCGCTTGACGCGCACCGGCTCGCGAACCGGAAACTGAAGATGCTCTCGGGCATCACCCGGCACGACATCACGAACCAGCTGATCGCTCTCAAGGGGTTCCTGCTGATCACGCAGAGCCAGGTCATCGATCCGGCCGCAAAAGCCTTCGTTGACCGGGAGATCAAAGCAGCGGACACCATTGGCGACTTCATCCAGTTTACCCGCCAGTATGACGAGATCGGCGAAGGCGAACCGGGGTGGTTCCGGCTTTCGGCGCTGGTCGGCCCCCTGCGGGAATTCGCGGCCCGCGAAGGGATCGATCTCTCGGATGATACGGGGAAGTGGGAAGTCTACGGCGACCCCCTCCTCTCCAAGGTCTTTTTCAACCTTGTCGACAACGCAATCCGGCATGGCGAACGGGCAAAGGTCATACGGTTCAGCTGCCGGCGGGACGGCGGAGATCTGGTCGTGATCTGCGAAGACGACGGCACAGGGGTCCCCGCGGATATGAAAGACAAGATCTTCGAGAAGGGGGTCGGCAGGAATACCGGCCTCGGCCTCTTTATCGTGCGGGAGATCCTCTCCATCACCGGCATGTCCATCGCCGAGACAGGGGAGCCGGGCGCCGGGGCCCGGTTCGAGATACGCGTCCCCGCGGGAAGGTTCCGGGAACCAGCCGGGTGATCTGCCGGGAGCATCCGCCTGAAGAGTCTTCCGGAGATTCTTCCGGGTGCGCCCGTTTATGGCTTTGCAGCCTCCGGGATTATCTGCCGCAACGTTATTTTTCCCGGTAACCGACAGGTACAGCAATGCCGTGCCCGGATACACCCCCCGCCGATGGAACGGACACCCCCGGTGTCCGGATGAGCCTTGCGCTCCAGTCCGATCTCTTCGCGTGGCAGGAGCAGCTGGCGCGGAGCATCGCCCGGAATAACCTTGCCCTGCGAAGCGAAGGGATCGCGACAACGGTAAACCAGATTGCCTGCCGGGTCCTGTTCCTGCGTATGGCGGAAGATCGCGGGCTTATCCCCCGGGGCAGCCTCCGGGCCGTGTCATGTTCGGATGACCGGTACCGGGCACTCGCGGGCGCGACCGCGGCTCTCGACAATCTCTGGACCGATCTCCTGCCCCGCATCT
>DATJBJ010000006.1:0-18194 GCA_035515395.1 Methanoregula sp.
AGTCCGTGCTCGGCAAGCGGATCGAGATGGTGGAGTACTCCGAGGACCCGGCGGTATTCATCGCCAATATCTTCAAGCCCGCGACGGTTGTGGGCATCGAACGCGGGGAGGAGAACGGGCCGGTCAACGTCCTCGTGAAGCAGCGGAGCGACCTCGGCATCGCCATCGGCAAGGCGGGGTGCAATATCGAGAAAGCCCGGATCCTCTGCCGGCGGTTCTGCAGCCTTGAGATCGGTGAAGTCCTCCTTGCACCGGAGGAAACATGAAAAGCGAGATCGACCCCCGCATCATCGCAGAGCTCTGGCAGATCATCTGCGACCGGGCCGATCACCCGTCCCCCGGGTCGTACACGAGCAGGCTGCTGTCCGACGAAAAAGGGGTCGACAAGGCGCTCGAGAAGGTTGGCGAGGAGAGCACCGAGTTTATCCTCGCGGTAAAGAACGGCGTAGCCGAACGCACGGTATCGGAAGCCGCCGATCTCCTCTTCCATCTCATGGTCGCGCTCCGTGCGGCAGATGTGGAGCTCCCGGCTGTCATGCGGGAACTGGAAAAGCGCCGGAAATAACCCGCTTTTTTGCTTTGATGGAAAATACCCGGAAGGGTCCCTACCGGGATTTTTACCGGGCCGATCCGGCTCATTATCTCGTGAGGAATGCCGAGAGGCTGACGAGTGCGGGGAGCTCCGCAGCCTTTCCCGCCTCGGGTAGCAGGCCCTCCTCCACGTAGATCGGTACGAACGCACGGAGGGCGATCGCTATCCCGTCGCTCGGCCGACAGTCAATGTCCTCTTCCCTTGTCTCGTCCCTCAATACCAGCTGGGCATAATACACTCCATCCTGCAGGGAATCGATCCTCAGCGAGCTGAGCGCTATCGAGAAGCGGGTGATGAGATCGATGAAGAGGTCATGGGTGAACGGGCGCGGGAGGGTCTCGCGGTGGAGCGCGCTGTTGATGGCGATCGCCTCGGAGATGCCGATGAAGATCGGCAGCTTCCGCCCGCTGCTGTCGGCAAGGAGGACGAGGGGCGCCGCAGCGGATTCGCCGGCTGCCACAAAGACCCCGGTCACCTCGCACCTTACCTGTGCCATAGGTGGTATGGTCTTTTTCGCGAGGGGTGATAAAGGTTCAGGTGACCGCGACGGGACCAGTGGACCGGCGGGGATCTCCGGGGGAGGCATCATTCGGCGGACCGTGACTCCCTGCGGACGATGATGATGCTCGCCAGGATACCGAGCGCGATATTGAAGTAGTACAGCACGATCCTCCAGATTACCACGAAGATCCCGACGATCGATGCGGGGATGAAGAGTGCATACATCGAGGTAGCGCCGACCTCAGCGATGCCCGAGCTTCCGGGCGTGAGCGGGAGCATCATGAGGATCGCGAGGATGAGCTGGATCACGAACGATTCGAGGATGAGCGGGGGCTGGCCGAGGCCGACAAGGATCAGCGATGCGGTAATGATCTCGGAGACCCAGTAGAGAAGGGTGAAGAGGAAACCCCACGCAAGCCCGGTCTTGCCGGTCCGGACGAACCGGCCCACTGCGGCATGGAAGTTTTCGATCTCCCTGTCCGCCTTCGTCCGGTATTCGCACAGGCGGTCGGCTTCCCATTTCCTGCCTACCCTGGTGAGGACATAGTGGACTACCCTCCTGACCAGGTCCGGGCGCCTCACGGCGAAATAGAAGAGGAGGAGGCAGCCGGCGATGAAGAACCAGGTGACAAAGACCATCAGCTCGGAGACAGCGCCGAGCATCTTCCACTGGTCGGTGAGGACAAGCATCGCAAACGCAGCGAGGCCGGCGAGCGCAATGCCGTCGAGCACGCGTTCCATGATGACGACTGCCGTCGCGTCGCCGATGGGGACGTCTGCCCGGTACAGCTCGTGGATCCGCACCGGCTCCCCGCCCGCCTGGGCCGGAGTGATAGCCGATGCAAGGAGATTTGCAAAGACGAGATTGAGGCTGTAGAGGAAGGGTATCCTGTACCCGAGAGAGAGGCTCATCTTCTTGACCCGCATGGCCCAGAAGCACATGGTGAGGAGGTGCGTGAGGAATGCGAGGATGAGGAAGACCGGGTTGATATCCCTGAGGTACCTGACCGTGTTCTGGTTGATGGTCAGGAACAGGATAACAACGAGAACAGCAAGGGAGAAGCCGATCGAGATATAGAGCCATTTCCACTGAGATCTTTCCATCGTCTCCCCCCGGGCAGCGGCGGGCATGCACGCGCTATTTCCGCCCTCCCTAAACGTTATCGGGCATTGTATAAACCTTTATTACTCATAACCGGGAGGAGACCGGCGGCAGATCAGATGGTGAAGAGCTCCCGCTCCGCAGTAATCCGGAGGAGGCCCGCGATGACCGCTGCATCAAGCCAGCCGTGGCCGTAGCTGAAGCAGGCGAGGGCGTCTTCGAACTTTCCGCAATCCATGAAGATCCTGCCCTGCCGGGCATAGGCGCCCGCGATGCAGAGAACCTGCCCGGAGAAGGCAAATGAGGCAGTTTCCGGGTCGGGCCCGACGGTGACAGAGGACCGGGCAGTATCGAGCAGGCGGCAATAGCGTCGGGTCTTCTCTTCGAGCTGCCCGCGGTACTTTGCCGGGAGGATCTCGGGGGAGCCGCCGAACGGGCAGGATGCTCCCCCGGTCCTGATAAGCACGCCGTAGGAATACCCGAAATGGAGCCACCCGAGGCCGTAGAGAAAGCCTGCCAGCGCATTCACCGGATCCCCCGATGCGGAGAATGTAAGGCCGTCGCTTTCGTAAGCAGAGGCCATACCGTAAACCCTCCGGGCTACTCTCCAGAGAACCGAAGACTCCGCCGCGGCAATCCGGGTGGACGAAAGACTTGCGGCAAGGATCTGCTGGCACTCGCTGATCTTCATAGGCCGGCAAACATCTCCAGGTAAGATCGCTCCATATCATGCAGCCCGGCCGGGACGATGAGGATATGAAGGGGGGGGCCGAAATCCTGCTGCCCGAGGAAGTTCGCGGTGCCGGCTTTCACCACCGGCGCATCGGATCCGGCACGAGCTATCCCGACATAGAGAGGGATCGCGATCCCCTTTTCTGCCGCGATATCCTCGATCCGGCCAACCGCTTCCGGGACTGTCATGAACCGGTCGTCCTGTATATCGAGATAGACGAGGGTATGGAGCCTGAGCTCGAGGTTCTGCGCGATGACATCAACAGGAGTGGTCGGGAACCAGTTCTTCTGCGGGAACGGGAGGGAGCAGGACTTGCCGAACCGGTAGTTCTGGAGTCCGGAGAGCCCGCAGACGGCGCTCGCGATGGAGGCCGCATGGATGATGGAGGTACGGATACCGAGCGCTGCAGCCCTCATCCTCAGGTCTGCGTGGGTCGTCGAGACCATGGGATCCCCGGCACAGAGAAAGACCACATCCCGGTCCTGCGCCAGCCGAAGGATCTCACGGGGTTCCTGCTCGACATCTTTGCGATACAGGAGCCGGACCGGCTTTTCGTAGAATGCCTCCAGTTCCGCGCAGGAGGCGCCCATAAGCCGTGAGGTGTATGATTCAAGGAAGATATCGTCGGCTCCGCGAATCCGCACGAGTCCCTTCTCCGATACATCCGTCTTGTCGTAGAGGCCGAGGCCTATGAAGGTCAGCATGGGAACCCCGCCCGACCCGGGGACCCGGCCACAGGGCCTTTTGTCACCGTCCCGGTCATGGCAGGATCGCGAGGACGCCCTTCGTGATCGTAAATTTCAGCCAGCCCGGGTTTGCACCCCGCACCCCCGTCACCCGGAGATAACTCCCGTCCGGTTCGACTTTCACCTCGATGACCGCGGTCATCAGCTGTTTGACGAGCGAGAGCGTGCGATCGTCAAACGACTCCTTGTTGATGAGGTAGACACCAATGCCGTCGATCTTCTTGAGCTTTGCCGTAAGGACATGGAGGAACTGGTACAGCACTTCGAGCCTGCGGTACATGAGGAGAGTGGATATGGAGTTGACGCAGAACCTGACAGGCGGGGGAAACAGGCCGCCCTCTCCTTCCGCGAATTCCCCGGCAAAGATGGTCTCGATCATGGTCGAGAATTTGATCCCGATGCCGGTCAGGTCGGTGGGGCTCGATACGAACATCATCCTCTTCGTATCGGCGATCCCGGGGGAAGAGCTCTTCGTGATCGCATCGATGACGCCGATGAACCGCTTGTCCGAACCGGAGAGCCTGAAGTAGTCGATGACCTCCGCGGCCCGTTCGTTAGTGGAGAGGACAATCGCATATTCTCCCGCGAGGGGTTGAGACAGCGCGTACGCGAGCTGTTCGGCAGAACTCATGGGAGGGGCGAGGATGAGGATATTGGATCCCGCTTCAAATCCCCCGCAGGCGGCGTCGACCTGTGAAATCCCCGTCTTATAACAATACATCTATGGTGTGATTATTTAACGAGAAAAGTTATAAGGGCTCCTATCAAAACGCCGAGGAAAATATGCCCCCGGAGGCGAGCGTGAATCGCGATCTTCACACGGGTCGTGAGCTGCCGGTAAATGAGTAGCTTCCGTGCAGGCTGGTTAGAGCAGACGCATTGGGATGAGAAGAAATACGCCGATTCCCTGACCCGGTACCACCTTACCGGCGAACACAGACCATGGTCTTGGCGGTTTTCCCGGAGCGGTATCCCCGCGATTACATTGGATGCCGGCTGAATTTAACCGGTGTTTCCGGGAACGGGTGCGAGGCGCTCTTCCCGCGCCAATATATATCGATGCCGGCAAAATGGTAAAAAGCAATGATCTACCGGTTCTACGAGTATCTGCTGAAACGGCAGATAACGGATCTCCCCGGGCATATCTGCTTCATGCTCAGCGGAGCCGACATGGCAGACGCGCCCGGCAACCTCTTCCGTGTCACAGGCTGGTGCAACGAGGTATCGGGGTTTGTCAGCCGGTCCCGCCAGCAGGCGCCGGCTGTGATCCGGGGGATCACGTTCCACATCAGCACCCCGGCGCCGGAGGAGATGGAGCGGCTCCTCCCCGGGATCCGGAAGATCGGCACCATCGCACGGCTGGTCCTCCACATCGGCAACCGGGAGGAGATTGCCGGGAGCGGGATGGATGTCGTGGTCGCCATCGGGAAGAGCGGGAGGGACGAGATCGCTGGCTGTATCCGGAGGATGGCCGAGGACCGGCTTTCTCCCGAAGCGATCGATGAGAAGACCCTCGAATCTTACCTGACGTTCAAATACACGCCCGATATCGTGATCAAGAGCGGCGGGGACCACCTCACGGATTTCCTCATCTGGCAGTCGGTCTACTCGGAGCTCTTCTTCTCGGACGTGAACTGGAAGTACCTCCGGAAGGTCGACTTCCTCCGGGTCCTCCGGGACTACCAGGCACGGATCCGCAGGTTCGGAAGGTGAATTGAAAAAACATGCTTATTTCAGGCGTATGCCCGTCCATGAGGGGGTGCCCGCCACCACCTTCTCCGTGAGCGCGAACTGGTTTTTCAGCGCTACCGAGAATGATCGCTTCTCCGGGACCGGGAAGAAGCGGTGGTCCCGGCACCAGCGCCCGAAGATCTCGTACATCTCGTCTTTCGGTACGCCCGCGCCGTGTTCATCGGTACGGAGGATCATCGTGGAGCAGAATTTCTTCACCGGGTCCTCCTTCTTTTTCCTGGCCGGCGACCTGTCCTTCACCGGTTTAGTGCGGACAGACCGTCCGCTGTCCGGGGGGGGCGGTGCCGGGGTCACCGGCGCCGGGACAGCCACGGGAACCGGTGCGGCAGCGGGTACTGGAGCCGGGGCAGGACCCTTCCCGGCAGCTTCAGGTGGCCGGCCCTTTCGCGCCTTCACCGCCCTGGCAGAGAGCGGGTCGTCCGCATTGATGATGGCGGACGCCTGCCTGCCGGTCCGGGCTTTCCTCTCTGGCATGGGCGCCGCATTGGGTGCGATAATTACCGGTTCCTGTGGTGCGGCTCGTGAAACCGTGTCCCGGTACCCGATCCCGACCCGGGCGGCGATCGCCCGGTTGCATTCTTCCCCGATATCGATCCCCTGCTGCTGCGCCAGCCGGTAGATGTCCGCCCTGATGAGGACCGTTGCCCGGTGCCAGAGCTCGTTTTCCGGGTTCTTCTCCGCCATAGCCGTACTCGTGATCTGTCAGTACGGAGAAATATAGTACGCGATCCGCATCCGTGGAAGAGACCTGGTTTCAGGCCGGTCGGGCGGAGACCCTCTGGTCGTAGATCCGGATGGCGCGCATCAGGTCGATCTTCCGGAAGAGCGGCCAGTACGGGGCGCAGAAGTAGACCGCCGACTCGTGCCCGTTTGCGAGCCAGGGCAGGAAGTTCGAGGTACGGCACTCATTGCCGGTCCGGATGATCAGATCGACCGGCGGGAGACCGTTCCCGCCGTGGATATGATCCTCAACCATCCGGGTGTCAATCTGGCCGGGGAGAACTTTATTTTCCGCGACAGCCGCAAGGATCTCCCGGGCCGCCCTGACGATCTCGTTCCTTCCTCCGTAGGCAAGGGCGATGTTGAGGTGGAAGCCCTGGTACTCTCGTGTGGCCCCCTCCGCTGTCTCCACGGCCTTTTTCAGATCCTCAGGCAGCAGCGAGCGGTCGCCGACCATCTGGACACGGATCCGGTACCTTCTCACACGCTCATCGCTCGTAACCGCGAGAAACTTCTCCCGGAAGAGGGCAAAGAGGTTATCAACTTCATCCCTGTCCCGGGAGAAGTTCTCGGTCGAAAAGGTATAGAGAGTGATATGGTTCACCCCGAGATCGTGCGCCCAGTCGAGCATCTCCTCGGTCTTGTCCGCTCCGGCCCGGTGACCCTTTGCGGTGTCGATGCCGAGGCGTTTTGCATACCTCCGGTTGCCGTCCTGGATGATGGCGATATGGTTGGGGATATGGCGGCACTGCATCCTAAGGTACCGCTCGTACAGCGAGTCGGCAAGGGACCGGAGGATCATAACGGGGTCCTCTCAACGACCATGCCGTGGTCCGGGTAGCACTCCACAACGGCCTTTTCCCCCGGGAGATCGCCGGAGTGTTCTTCAAGGAGCCACCAGGCCGTCTCGATCCGGTCGGAGAAGATCTCGAAACTCCCCGGTTCGAGATTCACTTCGCACCACGCGGCAGCAGACTCCCGTATACCGGCAGGATCCGGGGGGACAGGTTTGCCATACCCGCCGGCCAGGAACTCCACTACCCCGTACACGACGGTCCCGTCTGCAGTGACTTCATCGAACGGCCGCGCTGTGTTCTCCGCTATCCGCTTCAGTCGCTCGCGGAGCTGCACCGAGTCCTTGAAGGCGGAGGAGCACCAGTGGACCTTCCGGTGCTGCAGGATTTCTTCGGCCCATGCCCGGGCGCCATCGATCGCATTGTGCACCTCATCGGACAACTCGTACCCCCGGTCGCGCATGGCATCCGCGTTGGTCTCCCCCCATTCGAGCTCGTTGATGTTGAGGAAGTCAAGGAACGGCAGGGCAGGGGCGAGGTATTCGAGACCGGGGAGTGCCGGGACTTCGATGCCGACATCGAACCCCATCGCCTTTGCCCGCTTTGCCGATCCGATGAACTCCGAACTGAGAATTTCCTTCCAGGCCCCATGCGGGGGGTGGAGCCGGACCTCGTCCACGAGGCCCTTCATCCGGTCAAGCTCCGCTTCAGACGGCGCCTTTGCCGTATAGAGATGGATCTGGTGCCCAGGCCCGAAGTGCTCTTTCAAAAGACGACAGTAGTCCGTTACCCTGTCGAGGCAGAGGAGCGGTTCGCCGCCCGTGACACCGGTGCCGAGTGCGCTCATCTTCTCCGCCTCTTCGATGGCCTGCGCCGGGTTGTCGACCGGGTGCTCGTTGGCGTATACCGTATCGGTCCCCCGGCGCACGGTGGAGAGCGGGCAGTACCAGCAGGACCGGTCGCACCGTCCCGTAATGAAGAGAACCATCTTTGCCCCCTGCTGGCAGAGGATACATCCCTTGGAGAGCGACATAGTATAGCGTTGACCGACAGGAATTCCTGCGGTGAAGGGTTCTTCCTGTTCTTACGGGTATGACGGGCAAACAACAAAACGTTTGTTACCGGACAACGGTGCACCGGAAGCAACGCACGGCATTCATTCTTTATCGGGCCGCGGCCAACCGGAAGATATGGACACCCAGCAGGAAAACCCCATGGAACTGTTCCGCCGCGAGGCCCCGGAGGTCGCTGCTGCCTTCAACGGGCTGATCATGTCCCTCGTGGCGTCAAAAGGCATCGACCAGAAGACGAAGCAGCTCATTTATATCGCCATGAAAGCGGCAAATGGCGACGAGGCGGCGGTCCGGGCGCACGTGCCTATGGCCGTCAAGGCCGGCGCGACCCGGCAGGAAGTCGTGGACGCGATCCTGATGACCCTGACCGTCTCCGGGATCCGGGGCGTTGTCTCCTGCCTTCCGGGGGCGATCGGGTATTTTGAGAAGATACCAGTCCCCGAAGGGACGTGATGGCGGGAGAAAAATCCGTTTGGATTCGTAGATCTCCGAAGAATTGAATGAAGCGAAATTCGAGGACCAGAAGAATCCGTTAGGATTCTTCGATATGAGATGGAGGCCCCTCGCGATGTTTTAGAACGTTATGCCGGAATTATGGTGGTGCCGTGTAACGGAAAAAAGTTTCAGAGTACCTTCATACCCGCCTTGGGGCCGGGCTGACACTCGAAGACCTCGGTGATCCTGATGATGACGAGCGACCGTGCGGGAAGCGCCGGGTTCTTCTGGTTTACGCGGGCCTTCATGTCGTCGAACTCCTTCCCGCTCGTCCGGATCGAGGCCACCCCCTTGATCTGGCAGCATCCCTTTATCTCCGGGCCCCAGACATAGAGGGCGACCTTCGGGTTCACCCTAAGGTTCGAGAGGGTCTTGTTCATGAAATTGTCCACGACCCAGATGGTCTCGTCGTCGATGAGCCAGACGATCCCGAGCGGGATCACGTTGGGGGTCCCTTCCCTCGTCGCCGTGGCAAACGGGAAGACCTTCATCTTCGAAAAGGCCTCTTTCATCTCAGCGGTCAGCTTTACCATGTGCATTCACCTGTTTCTCTCATCTGCACTTTCCCTCCTAAATACTTTGGCGTTTCCGGGCGGCACCCTGCTCCTCCCCGCTCTTCCTTATTCAGCCTGTTGCCGTAACTCCATGGAATACAGCCGGCCCGGCATCTCGCTTATCTCGATGGAACGCACAACCACTGAGTGTGTTGCGCGAACCGCCGGTAAAAAAGGTTCTCTACTGGTGCGGGCACTGCAACGTGCCGCTGATTGGGAAGAGTTGCGCGTGCGGCCGGGAGGGGGAGAAGATTGGGCTCCTCCAGCCATACGACGTCCGCCCTGCTCTCGGATGGGACATGGCGCTCGTCAGGAACCTCGTGCACGGGCGGTTCGGCGATGTACCGATCCCGCAGATCCTCCTCTTCAACAAGACCGGCGGGACCGACCGGGCCGACCTCGTGATCGCAAACGGCCTCCGGTTCGGCTGGCTCACCTTCGATCCCGAACGACGTGAGTATTCGTTCGACATCGCACCGGAAGCCCTTCCGGCCATCATAACCGATGTCAGAAAAGGGATTGTCGATCTCGACCAGCACGTCGGGAAGGACGGAGAGAAGGTGCGGATCGGCGGCAAGAAGTTCCCACTCAGAACCCCGCTCCCTGAGGGAACCGCCATCGTCCGGTACCGCAACCGTTTCGGGACCGGCACCGTCAAAGACGGCCAGATCCGGGTCAGGGAGATTTCGGCCGTTTCGCCAGCGACATACCCGGACCCCGGATGGGACGTAGCGATAGACCGGAACCGGTACCACCTGAAAAATCTCGAACGGAACGCTGTCCGGACGATCCGGCAGCACATCGGCGACCGGCCGACAGCGAACGTCTCCTTCTCCGGGGGAAAGGACAGCACCGCGGTTCTCCACATCGCCCGCAAGGCAGGCGTCAGCAAGGCGTTCTTCATCGACACCGGCATCGAGCTCCCCGAGACAATCGCGTTCGTGGAGTCGCAGGGGGCTGAGATCATACGCCGCGGGGGCGATTTCTGGAGCGCCGCAAAGAAGGCAGGACCCCCCGGGAAGGACAACCGCTGGTGCTGCAAGCTCTTAAAACTCCACCCGCTCAAACTCTATCTCGCGGATGTAGGCCCCTGCGTAACGGTGCAGGGAAACCGTTGGTACGAGTCGTGGAACCGGGCCGGCCTCGATGAGTCGAGCCAGAATCCGGCCAACCCGCTCCAGCTCAACATCTCCCCGATCAGGAACTGGCGGGCCCTGGAAGTGTTCCTGTACCTCTGGTGGCAGAAGGCGGCAATCAACCCGCTCTACGAGAAGGGGCTGGAACGGATCGGGTGCTTCCTCTGCCCTGCTATGCTCGAGAGCGAGTATGAGGAACTCCGCTCGATGCACCCCGAATACGCCCGCCGCTGGGACGAGTTTATCGGGTCGTGGGCAGAGAAGAAAGGCTATCCCGATGCATACTGCTCGTGGGGGCTCTGGCGGTGGAGGGCGCTCCCCCCCAAAATGCGGGAACTCTGCAGGGCACGGGGGATCGCGGTCAACGAGGACTACACCCTCCGGGCCGGGCCGGGACGAGGACCGGGGCAGGCTGCGGAAACGACCGGGCCGGGAAAGACAGGAGCGATAATGCCAGGAGTTGTCATGAAAGAAGGGAGCAGGCATCCTGCCAGCCGGGAATACGATGTCGCGGCCATCCGGAAAGACTTCCCTATCCTCGGGGATCTCATTTATCTCGATAATGCGGCCACAGCGCTCTCGCCGGAACCGGTCATAGAAGCGATGGTCGAGTTCGAGCACAACTACCGGGCTAATGTCGGCCGTGGCGTGCACCGGCTCACCCGGATCGCAAGCCAGCGGTACTGGCATGCTCACGAGAGAGTCGCGGATTTTATCGGCGGAACGAACGGCATCACGGTATTCTGCCGGAATACCACGGAAGCGATCAACATGGTTGCCCGGGGCCTCGCGTGGAAGCGGGGGGACCGGGTAATAACCACGGTCCTCGAGCATCACTCGAACCTCCTGCCGTGGATGGATCTGGCCCCCCGCGGGGTCGGCCTTGACATCGTCGGGATCGGGCAGGATTATTCCGTCGATCCCGGGCAGGTCGGGGCTGCAATAACGGAGACGACCCGTCTGGTTGCGATCACCCACGCCTCGAACGTTGTCGGAGCGATCACCTCTGTTGAGGAGATCGCGCGGATCTGCCGGGACCGCGGGGTGCTCCTCCTCGTCGACGCGGCGCAGACCGTCCCCCACATCCCCGTGGATCTCGGTAAGACCGGGTGCGACTTCTGCGCCTTCTCCGGCCACAAGATGCTCGGCCCCACCGGGACCGGCGTGCTCTGGATGAAGGAGCCGGTGCTCGCACCGCTAAACGTGGGCGGCGGCATGGTGGAGTCGGTCACCGCTGCGGGATATGTCATGGCCGAAGGCTACCAGCGGTACGAGGCCGGCACGCCCAACATCGGCGGCGGGATCGCCCTTGGCGTTGCCGCGGACTATCTCCGGAATATCGGGATGGAGCGGATCCGCCTGCACGAGGAACGGCTGACCTCGCGCCTCATCGGAGGGCTGGAGAAGATCGGCGGGGTGAAGGTTTTTGCACCCGGGGACCCCCGCCGCCGGGTCGGCGTCGTCTCGTTCACCGTAGAGGGGTACCACCCCCATGAGGTAGCCCAGCATCTCGACGAGTCGGCAGACATCATGGTCCGGAGCGGGCACCACTGCTGCCAGCCGCTCATGGCCCGGCTCGGCCTTCCCGAGGGGACGGTCCGGGCAAGCACCGGGCTCTACACCACGGAACAGGAGATCGACATGCTCGTCGCGTCGGTCGCTGAACTCGGCCGGTGAGCCCCGTGTCGTGTGCAGGGCAATCCGGAGAGAAGGTAAAACTTTATCCCTGTATATTTCCATCTCAGCAAAACCGATAAAAATTCGTCTTTATAATAAGCCCGTTTGACCACCGGCATGCGGGGAGATTGACATGCAGCGGAAGAAATACGCGGATATCTTTGCGGCGGCGCGGGAGAAACGGCCGCTCGTCTTCCACATCACGAACTATGTCACCGTGAACGACTGCGCAAACATCACGCTCTGCGCGGGCGGGGCACCCGTGATGGCGGATGCCCGGGAAGAGGTGGAGGAGATGGCCGGCATCGCGAGCGCCCTCGTCCTCAACATCGGGACGCTCAACCCCGGGCTCGTCGAATCCATGATCGCCGCCGGGCGGATGGCAAACGAACGGAAGATCCCGGTCATCCTCGACCCGGTCGGTGCGGGGGCGACCCGGCTCCGGACGGCGAGCGCCCTCCGGTTGCTCGGCGAACTGGAGATCTGCGTTCTCAAGGGGAACGCGGGGGAGATCGGCGTGCTCGCCGGGGCGGGCGGGAAGGTCAGGGGCGTCGATTCCCACAGCCTCGGTGGCGACCCGGCGGAGGTCGCGAAGACCTTTGCCCGGAAGACCGGGACCGTCGTCGCCATCAGCGGTGCGACCGATATTATCACCGATGGGAAAAAGGTCGTGCTGGTCGGAAACGGCCACCCGATGATGGGGAGCATCTCCGGGACCGGCTGTATGGCCGCCTCGGTAATCGGCACATTCGCCGCGGTCTCCCGAAATCCGCTCACGGCAGCGGCAGCCGCGTTTTCGGCGTTCGGGATCGCCGGTGAGCGGGCAGCCGCGGCAGCGAAGGGACCGATGAGCTTCAGGACCGCCCTCTTCGACGGTCTCGCCGCCATGGATCCTGATACCCTCCGGACCTGCGCGAAGATCAATACCCGTTGATAGCCTGCTGATGAAACTTGATCTCTATGTCATTACCGATGAGGCAGTCTCCGGCGGGAGATCACACGCCGAGATAGCACGCCTCGCACTCGCCGGCGGGGCAGACGCGGTCCAGCTCCGCGATAAGGGACTCGGATGCCGGAACCTTGTCCGGATCGCACGGGAGATCGCAGTCCTCACCCGGCGCCACAGGGCCCTGTTCATCGTCAATGACCGGCTCGATGTGGCCCTCTCCTGCGGTGCGGACGGTGTGCACCTCGGGAAGGGCGACCTCCGTGCTGATACGGCCCGCCAGATTGCCCCCTGCGGGTTCATCATTGGGGTTTCGGTGGGTTCAGCCGGCGAGGCAGAAGAGGCGGAGCAGGCAGGTGCGGACTATGTAGCGGTAAGCCCGGTCTTTGCGACCGGGTCGAAGGCCGGTGCGGGGCCCGGCCTCGGTCTCGGCACCATCCGGGCGGTCCGGGGGCGTGTCTCTGTCCCGGTTATCGCCATAGGGGGAATCGGGTCCGCCAATGTGGAGAGCGTGGTAGCCGCGGGTGCAGACGGCATCGCCGTCATCTCCGCAGTGGCAGGAGCGCCGGATATTGAGGGCGCGGCCAGGAAGATGAAGTCCCTGATCGCACGGGAGAAAGGCCGGAACAGGCGGGGCAAATGGGAGTCCCGGCCGCCGTAGAGATCTCACCTTGCGGGGTAGAACGTCCTCATGACGACCTGGCGTGGAGCCTGCCGGGTGACGGCAGCAGGAGTCCCTTCCTGATCATGACGGATCGGTGCGCAACGGGATGATAACCTATAATAAATCGCCGGTTCAACTTCCACATCAGCATTCGGGCGTGTTGCCTTGTGTTCGGCTCAAAAAAACCAGTCCCCGGCAAAAATCTTCTCTGGCTTGTCGCGACCGCGGCGATCACGGTCGTCATAGTCCTCGTGTCGATCTTCTCGCTGAAGAACGGGTACTCCGATATCTTCCCGTTCTTCTACGTTATTCCCATCGTCATCATCGCTTACTTCTCCCCGCGCTTTGCGGTCTACTACACCGTCCTCCTCGGCTGGATCTTCCTCGCCCTCGTCCTGCTCTACGGACCGCCCACCCTCCAGCTCTACGCCGTCAGCGTCGCGTGGTTCTACATCTTCGTTTCCATCGGGGTCATCATCTCCGCGTTCGCGGGCCAGCTCCTCCACGAGAGGACGTACCGTGAGATCTTTGAGCAGTCGCAGGCCGGCATCTTCACGTTCCGGATCGGGTCCGGTGCCCTGCAGGAAGCAAACCGGCAGTTCGCTGCAATCCTAGGCTACACCCCCGGGGAACTCCGCACGATGGACTTTGCCTCGCTCTGGTTCGACCAGGGTCAGGCAGGCGCATTCCTGAAGGCTCTCCGGGAAGAGCGCCGGGTCGCTGACATGGAGATCGAGCTCCGGAAGAAAGACCGGACCGTCGTCTGGCTGCTCGCCACCGCCTCCCTTACGAGCGAAGGCCTCGGGGTCTGCTCCGTCATCGATGTCACCGAACGGAAGCGGATCGGGGACGAACTCACCGAATCCGAGCTCCGGTACCGAACACTCTTCGACGGGGCGAGCGATGCGATCTTCATCCACGACCCGGACGGGAAGATCTTCGAGACGAACACGATCGCCTCGGCTTACTTCGGCTACACCAAACGCGAGATGATGCAGATGAAGATGCAGGACCTCGACACCGAACCCGAGAAGCTCTTCGACAAGGATCGCGTAGAGCAGCTCCTCACCCGCGGCCACATCCTCTTCAGTTCGGTCCAGAAGCGGAAGGACGGGACGCGGATCGCGGTGGAGTTCAGCAGCAGGACGACCGAATATTTCGGCATGCCCGCCGTCATCAGCATCGTCCGGGATATCTCGGAGAGAAAACAGTCCTGAACCTTTTTAACCAGAGTATCCATGTCCTTCTCCTGCCATAGCCTGCGGAAACGGCAGCTCGCGCTCTCCGGCGTAAACGTCGGGCCCCTGCGGCAGCGCATCGCCTGCCCGGCATCACATTGATATACTACCAGTAATAAGGGAGGTAGCGGAGATGCATGTTCTTCATGTCAGGCGGGAATTTGAAACGCCCCGCCGTGCCGGCCGTTCCCGGCCGCTATCCGGAGAACAGTAAACGCATTTATCCGGACGGGACGATCCCGCAGTTCACCCTGAAAACAGGGAGGAGTAAAAGATGCCAGAATTTGTCAAACCATTCAGTGGAATGGTACCCGATCGCAAGATGACGAATGCGGAACTGGTCAGGGCAATGCGGCTGAACCTCTCCGCGGAAGAAGAAGCGACCCACCTCTATATGGCCCATGCAGACGCGACCGACAACCCTGTCGCGAAAGCGGTCCTGATCGACATCGCCAACGAAGAACGCGTACACGTGGGAGAGTTTGCACGCCTCATCCAGATCCTCACCGGTGACGAGGACGACTTCCTTGCAAAAGGCACCGCCGAAGTCGATACCATGGCGGCAAAAGTCGGCGGCCAGCCCGCCGCAGGCCAGCAGAAACCCGAACCAACCATCGGATCCCTGAAATAACGGTACTACGGAGGAAGAACCATGGAGAACAAATACCTTGGGCGAGAAGACGCCCCTATCGCTCCGGAGACCTGGAGCATCATCGACAGCACCATGATCGGTGCGGCAAAGAGCCAGCTCGCCGGCCGCCGCCTGCTGACCCTCGAAGGACCGTTCGGCTTCGGCCTCAAGGCGATTCCTATCTCGGACATCGAGATTGAATCAGGGATTGCCGGGAGTACCTTCGTACCAGTCACGAAGATCCAGTCCTCGTTCCGGCTCGGCAAGCGCGACGTCGCGGCGTTCGAACGTGACAAAATCACGCTGGACACCGGCGTAGTCGTCTGCGCTGCGATGGATTGCGCCGCGCAGGAGGACAAGATCATCTTTGGCGGGGTCCAGGGCATCCCCGGGCTCATGACTTCCGAATGCTCGGCCTCGCACACGCTCACCAAGTGGGACAAGGTCGGCACCGCGGCAGACCAGATCATCGCCGCGGTTACGAAGCTCGACGACGCCGGATTCCACGGCCCGTACTGCATGGCGCTCGCCCCGGCCCAGTTCAACCTCCTCTTCCGCCGCTACCCGCAGGGGGACGGCACCGAGCTGGACCACATCCGCTCCATCGTCACCGAAGGGGTCGTGAAGGCTCCCGGCCTCAAGAAAGGCGGCATACTCCTTGCATCGGGCCAGCAGTACGCCTCACTCGCCATCGGGCAGGACATGGCCGTCGGGTACAACGGGCCTGCGGGGGATGGGCTCGACTTCTTCATCACCGAGACGCTGGCGGTGCTCATCCGGGCGCCGGAAGCGATCTGCGTACTCAAGTAATACCAATTTTTTTTGCCGTCCGGAAAAGACCGTCAGGCGGGATGCCGCATCTCCCGGTTGTACCAGGCGGGGAGGTGCCTCGCGATGCGGCACCCGTCAGATCCCTTTATACGATCTTCCTGCAGCTCACTGCTCGTGCCCGTGGTGGATCTCCGGCGCGTGAGAGTGGTCGTGCACGAACTCCCCGTGTCGGTGGATATGGCTGTGCTGTTCGCGGGCGAGCACGTACGCGCCCGCGAGGAAGAGCGGGAGAGCGATGAAGAACCGCAGGCCGGGGAGCTCTGAGAAGAGGACGACCGACACGACGGAGCCGATGAACGGGGCTGCGGCAAAATAGGCACTTGTCCTCGCGGCGCCGAGCTCCCGGAGCGAATGCACGAAAAAGACGATACTCAGGCCATAGGTGAGGAATCCTACCGCAAGGGCCGCCGCGATCACCCCGGGAGCCGGTATGCCCGCGTGGAAGAACAACGCGAGGGCAAGGGAACCACACCCGGCACCCAGCCCCTTCACCGTCGCGATCGCAACCGGGTCTTTCCCTGCAATCTTCCGTGTCAGGTTGTTGTCGATCCCCCAGAAGAAACCGGCGAGGACTATACCGGCCGCTGCAAGGGAGAGCCCGTTCCCTCCTGCCGGGTCCCAGGAGAGGACGACACCGGCCGCCGCGATGATCGGGATGGCTAGGATCGCCTGTCGCCCGAGGTATTCCCGGAAGACCAGCGAGGAGATGAGGGCCGTTGCCACGATCTCGAAGTTGAGGAGGAGGGAGGCGGTGGCGGCCGGGACGTACCGGAGTCCTGCGAGAAGCATGATGGGGGCAATCACCCCGCCGGCGGCGATGCCGCCGAGGAGCCACGGGAGGTCGCGGCGATCGAGCCGGGCCTCCCGTGCCGGCACGCCCTTCTTCTTTCCGGCCAGCAGCACGAGGAGCAGCCCGAGGCCGCTGCCGAGATACAGGAACGAGGCAAACAGGACCGGGTCGATCACCCCGAGCAGGAGCTTTGAGACGGGCGTGCTGACACCGAAGAGCAGGGCTGCTGCCAGGGCAAAGGCCGGTCCATGCGCCCACCAGCTGGTTGCTGACATCGTCTCCGGCCAACCAATAGTTGCGTGGCACCATGAATATTGCCGTGAACATCTCCCGGCTGACAAAACCGGTACCTTAAAATCGGGATCTTTATCTGCGAAGGCAGGCGATTACTCACTAGAACGATCGTGAAGATCCATACCCGCACCCGGCTTATCCTCGGCGCCACAGTTTTTTCCCTGATCGTCGTTCTCGCGGTCGTCGCCCAGTTCTTCGTCCTCACCTCCTACTCACAGGTCGAACAGCAGGAATCCGCGACCAATGTCGCGCTGGTCACCGATGCGATCCAGACCGAAGCGGGGACCCTTGGGGAGAGCATCCACATCTGGGCCGTATCCGACGACACCTTCCGGTTCGTGCAGGGCGCCGAGCCGGGGTACGTAACGACGGTGATCGATCCGCCGTCGTTTCACGAAGGGCTCGCCATCAGCGGCATCCTCTTCTACAACACCAGCGGCGCTCTGGTGTACTCCCGGGGGTTTGACGTGCTGGATCCCCGGGGTGAGACGATCGTTCCGGAACTCGCCGCGTACATCGACGGCCACCGCAGCGTGTTGCCCGACCCCTCCGGCGTGAAACGAAAACAGGGGTTCGTCCTTCTTCCCGGTGGCCCGGCCATCGTTGCCATGCACACGATCCTGCCGGTCAGCGGGGGTGGCACGGAGAGCGGCGGAACGCTCGTGGTGTTGCGCACCTTTGACACGGCGGAGGTCGCCGCCCTTCAGGAGAAGGTCCGCCTGCCGGTCCGGGTCTCGCCGCTGGGCAGTCCCGGGGGCCCCGGTGACATTGGCGGGGTTGTCTCCATGCTCACGCAGCCTGGGGCCCCGCCCGTCGTCAGCCGGATCCTGAACCAGACGACGATCACCGGATCCACTCTCCTCCAGGGCATGGACGGCCAGCCTGTCCTCCTCCTGCAGGTGGAGACCCCCCGGCACATGAATAC
>DATJBJ010000007.1:0-32748 GCA_035515395.1 Methanoregula sp.
ACTCGTCGGTGCCGTGGACGCTGCCCCGGTACTTGACGATCCGCAGGCGCCGGGTCGCAATCTGGTTGGTGACCCGGTGGTCGAGGGTGATGACGCAGTCCGCCACGTACTCCTCGAGGCCGTACTTGGTGATCGTCCGGTCCCCGCGCTCCCCCGTGACGACCGCGGTGATTCCCCGGTCCTTCAGCCAGAGGAAGAGCCGGCGGAGCTCCGACCGGAGGATCGCCTCGTTCGAGAAGCCGGTAAAGATGGCCTCCAGCGTATCGATGGCAATCCGCTTCGCCCCGACTTCGTCGATCATCGAGCCGAGCCGGATGAAGAGGCCTTCGAGATCGTACTCGCCGGTCTCCTCGATCTCGGACCGGTCGATGGTGATGTGGTCGAGGACCAGCTTCTTCTTCTTCACGAGGTCTTCGAGGTCGAAGCCGAGCGATTTGAAGTTCTTCTTGAGGTCGTCCACCTTCTCCTCGAACGCAACAAAAACACCCGGCTCGTCGTACTCGGTGATCCCCCGGGCGATGAACTCCATGGCAAAGAGGGTCTTCCCGCACCCCGGCCCGCCGCTGACGAGCGCCGGCCTGCCTTTCGGGAGACCTCCGCCCGTGATTTCGTCGAGGCCTTTTATCCCTGAGGGGACTTTTTCAAACTCGAATTTTCCTGTGCGCGCAGGTTTTGGCTTTCCGGTTGGTTTCGTATAAGAGCATCTCCCGTCAGTATACCGTGATTTATTTCACAAGGGTATATATATGTACGGGGGGGGGGGAAGAAGGATAAATGTTTTGTTGGTCTGCTCGTTGAAATCTGACCGCGTTATTTACTGTATCACGGAAAAACGGGTGAAGAAAAACCTGCGGATTATTTGTACGGGGCAGAAAGGATCGCTGCCCGCAGGATACGATCGCCCACCCGGAAATGGTACCGGAGAAACCGGGACCCTCCCGCCGTAATGGCGACTTTTCCCCGCAGTCGGATGAGTGCGGGAGGAATGCGCAGGCCTTCACCCGAAGGCTTTCCCGGGATCCGGGGGCATCCGGATCATTCCCTGAACCGGATCTCGAACCCCGCCCCCGTCTCCCGGCTGACTGCGATCTTCGCCCGCATCTGGTGCCTGGCGAGGAAGTTCACGAGCTTGAGGCCGAGGGTCCGGGTCGTTGCGATATCGAACTCCGGGGGCAGGCCGATCCCGTTGTCCTTCACGGTCATCACGTACTCCCCGTCATTCTTTGAAAGGGCGATGGCGATTTCCGGCGATGCCTTTCCCGGTTTTCCGGAGCCTTCTGAGACGGGGAAGGCGTACTTGAACGAGTTCGTAACGAGTTCGTTGACGATGAGCCCGGCAGGCGTAGCCCGGGGGATGTCGAGCATGACCCCGTGAGCGTCAACAACGGTCTTCACGGTCCGCTCTGTTTTGAACGTGGCGGCGATCTGGTCGACGAGCGTCGTGAGGTACATCCCCATGTCGACCTCGTCGTACATGTGGGTCTTGTACAGGGTCTCGTGGATGAGGGCCATGCTCCGCGCCCGGTTCTGGAGGTCCTGCCTGAGCAGTTTTCCTGCCGGGGTGTCTTCGGTCGAGCCCTCGAGGTTGAGGAGCGAGATGAACGCGGTCAGGTTGTTCTTGACCCGGTGGTGGATCTCGGAGAGGAGGACTTCTTTCTCAGCAAGTGCCTGGGTGAGCTCGGTCTCGCGCTTTGAGAGCTCCTCGACATTCTGGCGGAGCTCTTCCTGTGTTGCGGTGATCTCCTCGTTGAGAGAGCCGAGGTCCTCGTTCTTCTTCCTCAGTTCGAGCTCCGCCTTCCTGATCCCCGTGACATCGGCGCCGGTCGTGATGAAATACTCTCCGAGCGGGACGCTCGTGAACCTGAAGTACTTGTCGAGGTTGGGGAAGTAGTCCTCGAAGGAATGCGGGACTCCCTCGGTCATGATCTTCTGTACGACCTGCATGTAATGCCCGGTCGCGCCCGGCCCGAAGATCTCGTCGGTGGTCTTTCCCACGATCTCCTCCCGGGTCTTTCCCCAGGTCTTCAGGGTCGGGGGGTTTGCGTCCACCAGCCGCCAGGTCACGATCCTTCCCGCATCGTCCCGCACGAGCTTCCAGAAGTGGACCTCCTCTGTCATATTCATGAAAAGGTTCCGGTATTTCTCCTCGCTCTCCCGGAGCCCGTTCTCGGCAACCGTCAGTTCTTCGAGGTTGTTCTGCAACTCTTCCTGGGTGGCGACGAGTTCTTCATTGAGTGCCCCGAGTTCCTCGTTCCGCCGGGCAAGCTCGCCGGTCCGCAATTCGACCCGTTTTTCGAGTTCGTCGTGAGCTCGCTGAAGGGCGGTTTCGGCTCGTTTCCGCTCCGTGATATCGATCCCCATCTCGAGGATATTGAACGAACCGTCTGAATCGGTGAACGGGAAGTCGTATATATCGTAGTCCCTGCCGTTCGGGCCGGTCCAGTACCAGTGGTGGGGGGCCCGGGTTTTCAGGACCGTATAGGTCTCGCAGATCTCGCAGGGCTCCGTACGGTTGAAGAGGAAATCGTAACAACACCGTCCCTTCGATTCCCCGAACGTCTCCCGAAAATACCGGTTGGCAAACGGCATGTGGTACTCCGGCGTCAGCAGGCATACGTAGACAGGGAGCGTGTCGAGGACGTCAAAGAGACGCCGGCGTTCAGCCTTCACCGCCTGCTCAGCCCGTTTCAGCCCGGTGATGTCCCGGGCAGCGGCAAACACGCCGTTGATAATCCCCTGTTCGTCCCGGTAGACAGAGGCGTTGTATAAGACCGGGGTAACTTTTCCGTCCGCGTGCCGGATTTCGAGGGGATAATCCTGGACAGACCCCTTGTGGAACACCATCTCGTACCCGGTTTTTGCCTTGTCGGGCTCGGTGAAGTACCGGGAGAAATCGGTGCCGACGAGTGCCTCCCGGCTGAATCCCGTCGCACGGATTGTTGCATCGTTCACATCGCCGATCGAGCCGTCAGGGCGGATGGTGACGAGCGGGTCGGGGCTCGCTTCGATGAGGCTCCGGTTATAGGTGCTTGCGAGCCTGAGTTGTGCCTCGCTCGTCTGCAATGCCTGCCGGCTCTTTGCCAGTTCATCGTAATTCTCCCGGAGTTCCTCTTCTGCTGCGGTGAGCTCTTCGCAGGATGCTTCGAGTTCGGCGTTTTTTACCCTGAGTTCGTCTTCCGCATTCCTGCGTTCCCTTTCAGCGGCTTCAAGGGTGTTTCCCACACGGAGTGATACCCTGGAGACGACGAGCGCCATGATAATGCAGAACGCGACGATGCCTGAAGCGGTGAGGAGAGCGCCGGATGCACCCCCGGCGATGCG
Organism: Methanoregula sp.; assembly: GCA_035515395.1. Classification (GTDB taxonomy): domain Archaea; phylum Halobacteriota; class Methanomicrobia; order Methanomicrobiales; family Methanospirillaceae; genus Methanoregula. Next base: position 3,322 of record DATJBJ010000007.1, read on the forward strand.
CAGGGTGAACTCGATGGCAGTCCCTGCAAGGATGACTATAATCGTCAGCGGGAGGAACGTGCGGAGCAGGAGCGCCCGGATCGAGTCCCCAAAGAAATACCGGATCGGGGCCGCCGCCGGGCCTGATGCTGCGACCATTCCGGTCCCGAGGGCGAGGAACGCGAGCGCTGTCGGTGCGGCGACAGGGACGAACCCCGTACCGTAGGTGAGCGGGGCACCGTAAAGATAACTCAGGATGACCGTGAAACCCGCCAGGGCGACAACAAGACCGAGAAAACCCGCGCCGTCCCGGCCCCGGGTCGCACCGCCATGTGCGGGCCGCGTCACCAGCAGGAAGAGGCTGATCGAGGACATGATTACCAGGATGAGCGTGAACGGGGAGATCGGTGACGTGGCCTGGCCTGCGATGGCATTCCCGGACCCGATCAACAGCGGTTCAACGAGAAAATGGCCGCCCGCGATGGTGAAGGGGAGCTCGATCGCCTCGATAATGGCGATGGCTGCCATGGCTGCCTGGATCCCGGCCCTCAGCCGGCGCCCGAACGACCGGATAGCGCCGCTGACAAGAACCGCACCGAACAGGATGAGGATTGCCGCGGTGCTGAACGCCATCGTCTGGTAGCCGGGGTAGAAACTGCGGAAGGCCGCGATGCCGAGATACATGCCGGCGAGCCCGAGGATCCCAAGCAGGGAGGCAACGGCCCCGAAAACGATTACGATTCCCGTAAAAGCCGGGTACTCCCTGGTTTTATCAGCAGTGCCTGCCTGAATTCGTGGTGGTGTGTCCGGTTCTGTCACGGGAGCCATCTCTTTCGTCCATGTTCGGCAAAAAAATCAGGTAAAGGTTCGGTTCGTGGACGTTAATGTTTTCGATATTCAATCCGGCGGAGATCTTCCGCGGGTTTTTACACCCTGATCATTCCTCCGGCAGCAGAAAACCGGCCGTTTTAAGGGGAAAAACGCCACTCACCCGGGTTGGAGGATTTTTCATCCCGTTTCCGGATCATCTTGCCGGTCACGGGTGAACCCGTATGCTCCGGCCGGGGCGGTCCATCCCGAACCCTGCACCCTCGCCCGGGGTACCGTTCTCCTGAATCGTGATGCCGGTGATCGAGAGTATCTCCCGGATCAGGAACAGCCCGAGCCCGGTATTCCCCGAAACCCCGGTCGAAGATCTTCTCCTTGATGTCCGCCGGGACTCCGGCGCCGTTATCCTCCCAGGAAGGCCGCAGGAGGTCCTTTTGACCCCCTCCCGGAACTCTTTGGATGACAAATCCGGTTCCCCTGTCCGGGTTTCCATTCATGCCACCTCATTTCAGAAGAGGTTCACCGACCCGGGCTTCACTGCGTTCAAGGCATCCGGGTAGATGTACTTCCCGAAATCGGGCACCGCGGTCGCGTTCGTCAGGTTGTTTGCGATCATCCACCGGGCCTCGTCTTCCATCGCGAGGACGAGCGACTGGTCGAGGGAGAGGGAGAAATGGTTTCCGGGCCATGCGGATGCCATGTATGAGTCGCTCAGGTCCAGGTGTTTTTCCACGATAGCCTGCGCCTCGGCAGGATGGACGGCAGCGTACCCCGCTGCCATGTCAAGCGATTTCAGGAACTTTTCGGCAAGCCCCGGATTACGTGCGATCCAGTCATTCCGGGCAACAAGGACTGCATACAAAGGCTGGTCGCTCTGGGCCGGCCATGCGACGACCCTTTCGCCCATGTGCCCGGCGATCTCACCTGAATATGGCTGCCAGCAGACGAGCGCGTCAATCCCGCCGGACGCCAGGGCGGTGTCAAACTGCCCGGGCTGGACATCCACGAGCGTTACATCCGAAATGTTCATCCCGTGGAGGGTGAGGAACATGCCAAGGTCGTATTCCCCGATCGTCCCCCGGGTGACCCCGACTTTTTTTCCCATCAGGTCGGAGATGTTTACGATCCCGTGGTCTTTCAGGCCGATGAGATACACAATCTCGACCTCGTTGTACCTGGTTATGACGCTGAAATTCCTGCTCCGGAATGCGTTCAGGACAACGGGGTATTCGGTAGACGAGGCCATGTCAACTTCGCCGTCCAGCATCCCGGTAACACCGGCTGCGGGGGGATTATAATCCCTGAGGGTTACTGCAAGGCCGTTGTCCCTGAAGAAGTGCTGGTCTTCTGCTATATAGAAAAGGGCGGAGTTGTCGACAGGAGCGAGGCCGACGGTGACGGGTATGGCGGTATTTTTCTCCGAACCCGCGAGATACCATCCGCCGAATCCGACAAGAACAACCACGATGACCGCGACCGCAATCCCGATGCCGGTGTTTCGGTTCATGGCCATATCACCCGATTATATTCACCGACCCGGGCTTCACTGCATTCAAGGCATCCGGGTAGATATACTTCCCGAAGTCCGGCACCGCGGTCGCGTTCGTCAGGTTGTTTGCGATCATCCAGCGCGATTCGTCCTCCATCGCGAGGACGAGCGACTGGTCGAGGGAGAGGCCGAACTGGTTCTGCTGCCGTACCGTGTCCATGTACGCGGGATCGAAGTTGAGCCCCCGCTGGATGATGGCCCCGGCCCCGGCCGGGTGGGCGTTCGTGTACGCCTCGGCTTCCGCGAGGGCCCGGAGGAACCGGGATGCCTGGTCCGGGTGGCCGGCGATCCACTCTTCGGTGGAGACGACGAGTGCAAACAGCGGCTGGCTGCTTTGCGCCGGCCAGGAGGTGGCGTTCGCGCCCAGCAGGTCCCGCGCCTGGTCGGCGTACGGCTGGGCAAGTACGGCCGCGTCAAGGTCGCCGTCAACCACCGCATCCGCGGTCTCCCCGGGCGTTGCGATGTTCACGGTGCGGACATCCCCGATCCCCATACCGTTGAGGGTGAGGAACCTCCCCAGGTAGAATCCGGCGATGGACCCTGTCGATGTCCCGATGCGTTTCCCCTTAAGGTCCGATGCGTTCACGATTCCCCGGTCCTTCCTCGCGACGATATAGATGTACTCGGCCTTGTCCATGCTGGCCAGGGCACGGGCCGTCGTCCCCTGGAAGACCTTACTGACGAGCGGATACTCGGAGACGCTCACCGCCATATCGGCCTTTCCGTTCAGCATGTCGTCCAGCGCGGCTGCCCCGGAACTGCTCCGGTAGAGGGTCAGGTTGAGGCCGTTCTGTTCGAAGAAGTGCTGGTCGACGGCAACCAGGAACAGCCCGGACGACTCGAAGGGCGAATATGCTACCGTGACCGGTTCCAGCGGCCCGGCGGTATTTTTCCCGGGGCCTGCAAGGTACCACCCGGCGGCCACGATCAGGATGGCCGCGATGATGACCGCTCCTGCGGCGGTCGCCTGCCGGTTCATCGGTTTTCTCCCGGAGGATTGCTGGCGTTCGCGGCTGCCGCGCTCACCCGGTAACGTTCACCGATCGGGATGCACGCGGGACGGGGTCGTGGGAAAAGGGGCGACGGTACTTTCCGGGCGTCACGGGTCATCGTTGATATCCATCCCTGAAGTTTCTGGCCGGGCCGTAAAGGCAGTTGCTTTTTTGGGTATGCGCCACCCGGCAGGATAAAAGTATTGGTACAAAAAAAGTATTCCCGGGTCCTCCCGGCAGCCGGAAAGCCCGGCCCTGGACAAAAAAAGGAATGGTCCCCGGCCGGACCCCGGGCACGCGGCCATCCCGGGCATTCCGGCCGGACATTTTCGCACCGGCAGGATGATTCCGGGGAAATGCCGGGTGATTCCTCCCGGCTTTGCACCCGTTGCCGCAACCATTTCTTTTTATAGGTTTCATTCAAAAAATTTTATTGTGAAGGAAAAGCCGGGGAAGGTCATTCTCATCGCGGAAGACGAAGGGCTCATCGCGCTCGAGATGATGGAGTTCCTGGAACGGGAGGGTTACCGGGTCCCCGCACCGGTGCCCTCCGGGGAGGAGGCGGTCGCGTGGTGCAGGGCCAACCCCTCCCCGGACCTCATCCTCATGGACGTCACTCTCGCCGGCAAGATCGATGGCATCGAGGCAGCCCGCAGGATCCGCGAACACCACTGGGTGCCGGTCATCATCCTCACCGCCCGCGACGATGACCGCACCGTTAGAAGGATCCGGGAACTTGCCCCCCAGGGATATCTCGTCAAACCGGCGAGCCGCGGGGAACTCCTCGCCTGCATCTCCCTGATCCTCGGCTCCTGTGGCCGGCAGGGTTCCGGAAAAGCCGGCGCCGGAGCGTACGGCGATTCCCGGGGACAGACCGGTCAGTGATCGGCCTGCCCGCAGACAGCCGGCCGATCCGGTGTCACGGCACCCCGCCGCCGGCCCACCCCGCCGCCGAAATTTTTATATTTTCGCGGGGCCATTGGACTGACTCGGGTTTTCGTGAACCGCAATGCGATCATTATTGTTGACGATGACGCCATCGTCGCCCTGAGAAACCATGAACTCCTCACAAAATCGGGGTACGTGGTGCCCCGGATGTTCGCCTCGGGGGAGGATCTCCTCGATTACCTGGACGGCTCGGCACCTCCCGATCTCATCCTGATGGACGTGGGGCTCGACGGCAGGATCGACGGCATCGAGACCGCCCGCAGGGTCCGAAAGCGCTCTGCCGTCCCGTTCATCTTCCTCTCGTCGGTCGATGATGACCGGAGGACGGAGAGGGCGCAGGAAGTCCCGGACTCCGTTTACATGGTAAAGCCGGTCATCGAGAGCCGGCTGATGGAGGCGATCGGGAGCATACTCGGCCGGACCGGTGCCGGCGGGCGGGACCGGTAAACCCGGTGGCCCGCACACATTTTTTCCGGTGCTCCCCGTGCCGGGCGGCATACCGTAACTCCGGTTCGGATGCAAAAACCTGACACCCGGGGTCGGGTAATCCCATGGGGGAGGGGGGTGTCCGGATCCCCACCGTTATACCTTCTCAATCCGGGAAGCGGGATCCCTATCGCGTGATCTTCTCGGTAAACAGGATCGAAAACTCCGTTCCGTTCTCCCTGCTGACTCCGACTTTTGCACGGAGCTGGTGCCGGGCGAGGAAGTTCACCAGCTTCAGGCCGAGCGACCGGGCAGTGGCGATGTCGAACGACTCCGGCAGCCCGACCCCGTTGTCCGCGATCCGGAGCGTATATATCCCTTCGGCAAGATGGAGGGAGACCCGGAGGGTGCAGGGTTCGCGGCGGACCGATATGCAGTCGAAGGACCGGGGAAACGCATACTTGAACGTATTGGTTACGAGCTCGTTTACGATCAGCCCGCACGGGGTTGCCCGGGCGAGGTCGAGGCTGACGCCGGAGGCATCGACGATGGTGCGGACGGATCGCCCTGTCTGGTAGGTCCCTGCGACCTGATCGGTGAGCGTGGACAGGTATACTCCCATGTCAACCGTCGAGAACTTCCGGGTCCTGTACAGGGTCTCGTGGATCAGGGCCATGCTCCGCGCCCGGTTCTGGAGATCCATTTTCGTGCGCTGCCAGCTCTCCGACTCGTCGAAGGTCCCGTCAAGCGAAAGGATGGAGATGAACGCCGCAAGGTTGTTCTTGACCCGGTGGTGGACTTCGGCGAGGAGCGTCTCCTTCTCTTCGAGCGATGCGGTGAGCCGCGCCTCGTTCAGCCGCAGCTCCTCGCCGGCAGCGGTGAGTTCCTCGTTCACCGCCTGGATGTAATCCCGCCCGCGGATCAGTTCCTCTTCGGCATGCTTGATCTCGGTGATATCCACTATAAAGACCAGCAGACCGGTGACCGCCCCCTTCTCGTCCTTCAGGGGGATCTTATCGGCCCTGACCCAGAGCATGTCCCCGCCGGCAGTCCTCAGTCGCTCGATGATTCCCAGTTTCGGCCTGCCGGAGCTGATGACCTCGAAATCGTCCTCGTAATACTTATCGGCATCTTCCGGGAAGAGCTCGTAAGCGCTCTTCCCTTCGATCTCCTCAACCGGTGCACCAAAAACCCGGGCTGCTGCCGGGTTGATACGGATTACCGTGTTCTTCGTGTCCTTGTACCAGAGCATGGCAGGCACGTTGTCGATGAGCACCTTGCGCTCCTCGCTGAGCCGGTTGATCTCGTGTTCGGCGCGTTTGCGCTCCGTAATATCGATGACAATCCCGACGAACCGGGAAACGGTACCGTCGGGATCGAAGACGGGCCGCCCCCGCGACATCAGCCACCGCTCCGTCCCGTCGCCCGTATTCACCCTCCACTCGGTGTTCAGGGAAGTTCCCGTCCGTGCGGCTTCATTCACGGCCTCCTCGATCCTTTCCCGGTCGCCGGGATGGATGGTCTTCCGCCACAGATCGTAGGACGGGAGACCGGAACGGGGTGCCAGCCCGAGCAGCTCCCAGATCTCGTCGGACCAGAAATTTTCGCCGGTGCGCAGGTCCCATTCCCAGACACCGGAACGTCCTGAGTCGAGCGCGAACCGCAGCCGCTGCTCGCTCACGCGGAGCGCGTCCTCGGCCTTCTTGCGCATCAGCGCCTCCCCGATCTGGCCGCCGATCAGTTCGAGGGACTGGATGATATCGGGAGTAAAACAGTCTTTCCTGAAGGCATTGACCTGGAGGGTCCCGATGATCTCCTGCGGGCTCTTCCGGATGGGGATGATGGCGATCGACCCGTACCCCGCCCGGATGCAGGTATTGCGCGGGTGGAGCCGCGGGTCGGCCGGTCCGGCCGGTTCCAGCAGCGGGAACGAGTTGTTCGTCCAGAAACTTCCGCCTTCGGTAAAGAGAGGATTGGCCGGATCCGTCTTTCCCGAAATGACCAGCCCGCACGTGCATTCCAGGGATGGAATTCCTCCGGTACCGGTACAGGGCCCGGGCTCCCGACCATCTCCCAGCAGCGTGTTCTCCTTCAGCAGGAAATCCCCGGAGAACCCGTCCTGGGCAAAATACGGGAAATCGTTACCGGATTTCAGGCGCATCCCGACCGCATCCGCCCCGGTCGCCTGCTTTATGGCGTCGAGGACGCGCCGGGCCGCTCCCTCCAGCCCGGCAGGCTCGTTGAGGATCTTCAGGACATCGGCCGAGAGCTGCCGGAAAGCCTCCGCCCGTTTGCGCCCGGTGATATCGCGGACTATGGAGAAGAGGACCGGCTCCCCGTCGAGCACCATGGAGAAGGAATTGATCTCGACCGGGAGTTCCCCCCCGTCTTTTTTGCGGTGGACGGTCTCGAAGAGGATGCCGGAGGCATCCGCCATGTCCATCTGTTTCCGTACCAGGGACCGCGGGTCGTACGCGCGGAGCTCGAAGACGGTCATGCCAAGGAGTTCGCTTGCAGAAAACCCGTAGACCTCGGTCGCCTTCCGGTTTGCCTCGATGATTTTCCCGTCGTTCTTCCGGATAAAGAGGACGATGTCCCGGGCGTTCTCGGTGAACGACCGGAAGATCTTCAGCCGCTCTTCCGCACGTTTCCGGACGGAGATGTCGCTGATCGCCATACGGACCACGGGATCCTTCTTCTCCCGCTCGACCCGGAGGCTCTCCACCCGGGCATGGAACCGGGAACCGTCGCCTTTCATGAGCCGGAGTTCGCCGGTCAGCTTTTCGGCGCTGTGCAGCGCGGTGGCGAAATGCCGGTCCCACTGCTCAAGATCTTCCGGGGCAACAAGTCTCCTGAACCGGTCCCCGATCAGCTCGTGCCGCTCGATCCCGAACAGTGCCGCACCGGTCAGGTTCCCCTCGTCGATCACGGCATGCTTTGTGAGGGTCAGGTACCCGACCGGGGCAAATTCATACAGGTCGAGGTACTTGTCCCGCGAAATCTCGAGGGCAAGGCGGGCCTCGCGGAGCGCCTCGTTCTGCATCTCGAGTTCCACCTGGTGGACCTGGAGCTCGTGCACGAGCTTCTCCGGCGGGATCTCCGGAGGTGCCGGCACACCTGCTGCCGCTTGTGCGAGTTTCTCCTCGGCTTCGCGGCGCAGGTCCCCGCGGCCGGCACCGCTGCTCTCTTTCTTTTCGGATTTTTTTGTCCGGGTCGCCATATCTCATCCCTTCCCGGTGCCGCCTCCCCGTTTTCCCCGCGGCCCGGCGGTGACGTCCTCCATCGCGAGGAGGATGAACCGGGAACTGCCCGTCTCGCCCATAATCCTCCGGCCGTTCAGGAGCATCTTCCGGTGCCCGATGCCGGGGAAATCGTGGTCCACCTCAACGCCCTCGAAGCTGGTGTTGGCGGGAAGCACGGTCTCCAGCAGTTCCCGGAGGCGCGGGATGTCCCACTGCCCGTTGCCGAGCCCGAAGAGTTCGCGGCCCACGGTCTCCCCGGCGTTCGTCCGGAACATGGCATAGAAGGACCGGCTGGCGGAGACGACCCGGTACCCGGCGTCGAGGACGAGGAGCGGCTCGCGTATCGTATCGAAGACGTTCCCGGCAAGCTCCTGCGCATGGCGGGCTTCCTTCTCAAGGGTCTTGAGCGTGGTGATATCGGTGAAGGTGATGACCACGCCCTCGATGACGTTCTCGAGGGTCCGGTAGGGCGTGAGCCGGGCGAGGTACCAGAGGTTCCCGTTCGTCTGCACCTCCTTCTCCCGGGGCACCATCGTGTCGAGCACCTCCCGTGCATCGGCAAGGATGTCCCCGGAGACGATGGTGGACTTGATATCCGAAAGCGGCCGGCCCGCATCGGTGGGCACCAGCCGGAAGACCCGCGTCGCGTCCCGGGTGAAGCGTTTCACGATGAGGTCCTCGTCGAGGAAGATCGTCCCGATGCTCGTGCTGTCCAGGAGGTTCTTCATGTCGTTCTGGATGTCGGTCAGCTGCTCGATCTTCGCCTGCAGCTCCGCATTGACCGTGACGATCTCCTCGTTGACCGACTGGAGCTCCTCTTTCGAGGTCTCGAGCTCCTCGTTGGTGGACTGCAGTTCCTCGTTCGTGGACTGGAGTTCCTCGTTCGTGGACTTGAGCTCCTCGTTCGTCCCCTGCATCCCGATGATGGTCGCCTGCAGGTGCTCCCGGGTGTACAGGAGCTCCTGTTCGAGCTCCTGCACCCGTTTCCCCTGCCCCTTCCGCTCCGGCCCGGGGCCGGCCGCCACCTTCCCGCGCCCTTTCTGCTCCGTGTCCTGGAAGCTGACGATCAAAAACTCCCGTGCGGTGCCCGGGTCGGTGAGCGGCCGGACGACGACGTCGACCGGGTGCATCCCGCCGTTGGTCCGGACGGGCAGGGCCCGGATCGAGACCGGGGTCTTCTGCTTCCCGGCGCTCCGTATCGCCTTCCGGAGTTCCAGCTGCAGCCCCTCGCGGGCCATCTCGATGACATTGAGGCTTGCCTGCCCGGGGGCCGGGCGAAGATACTTCCCGGTATCGCCGTGGACGAAGAGCGTATTGCCCTCCTCGTCGGTGATCACCGAGGGGGGCGCGTAGGACTGGAGGAGGATCCCGCGGGTGAGCTCGACGAAGTTCGTCTCCCGGGGCTTTGCGGCAGCGCCGTCCGCCCCGGGCCCCCCGGCAGTACCGGCGGCCGCGGGAAGACGGTAGAGCCCCCCGGCCCGGCCCGGGGACGGGGAGTACCGGGTCTCGTAGAACTTCCACTTCCGGTTGACCGGGGCGAAGAGCTCGGTGAACCTCCCGATACTCTCGGACGGGCTCAGGAAGAGGACGCCGCCCGGGTTCAGGGCGTAGTGGAAGACGGGGACGATCCGGTTCTGGAGCTCGGGCTCGAAGTAGATGAGGAGGTTCCGGCAGGAGAGGAGGTCGAGCCGGGTGAACGGCGGGTCCCGTGTAATGTCCTGCACCGCGAAGACGACCATCCCGCGGATCCCCTTCCTGATCCGGAACCCGGTCTCTTCCTTTACGAAGAAACGGCGGAGGCGTTCCGGGGAGACGTCGATGGCAATATTCGCCGGGTAGAACCCGGCCCGGGCGACCGCGATCGCGTCCTCGTCAATGTCCGTGCTGTAGATCTGCACGCTGTACGGGTGCGGGGCTGCGTCCAGGCATTCCCGGAAGACCATGGCGATGGAGTACGCCTCCTCCCCGGTCGCGCACCCGGCCACCCAGACCCGGAAGACGTAGTCCTCCGGCTTGTCCGCGAGGAGCTTCGGCACGATCTCGGTCTTGAGGACCTCGAAGGCCTCCGGGTCCCGGAAGAAACTGGTCACGTTGATGAGCAGTTCCCGGAAGAGGTGGTGGACCTCCGCCGGGTTCTCGGAAAGGAACCGGGCGTACGCTTCCGCGTCTTTGAGGTTGTGCATCCCCATGCGCCGCTCGATACGGCGCCGGATCGTGTTCTGCTTGTACAGGGAGAAGTCGTGCCCGGTCTTCGCCCGCAGGAGCATGAGGATCTTCAAAAACGGGTGTTTTCCCTCGGCGCCGGGGGGCGGCGCCGGGATCTTCCGGATGAGGTAGTTCCGGACGTACGCGGCGATCTCCCCGTACATCGTTGCGGCCGGCAGGACATAGGTGGCAAGGCCGCTCTGGATCGCGCTCGTGGGCATGCCGTCGTACTTCGCGGTCGCCGGGTCCTGGACGAACGCGACCCCGCCGGCCCCCAGCACCGCCCGGAGGCCGAGGGTCCCGTCGGTCCCGCTCCCGGAGAGGATCGCCGCGATCGCCTTCTCCCCCGCGTCTTCCGCGAGCGACCGGAGGAAGGTGTCGATGGGCATCCGGAGCCCCCGCACCTGCCCGGGGACGGAGAGCTGCAGCTTCCCGTGGAAGATGGTCATCTCCCGGTTCGGCGGGATGATGTACACGTGGTCCGGGCCGACCGGCATCTGGTCGCGGGCCTCGACGACGGGGAGGGAGGTGTTCCGGCCCAGGATCTCCGCGAGCATGCTCGCGTGGCCCGGGTCGAGGTGGGAGACGAGGACGAACGCCATGCCGCTCCTTGCCGGGACGTTCCTGAAGAAGTCCTCGAAGGCCTCGAGGCCCCCGGCCGATGCCCCCATCCCGATGATCGGGAACCCGGCTTCTGCGCCGGGTTTTATTGCGGTCTCTTTCTTTGCGGTGCCTGCGGTTTTCCTGCCGGCCCGGGCCCGTGCCGTTCCTGCGGTTTTTTTCTTCCCGTCCATGGTTTTGTCCTCGCGTGCCGGCTATGGGGGAGGGCTTGGCGTCACCGGGGCCCGGCCGGGGTTCGTTGTGGCACTATTGTTCCGGAAGAATAATAATGTATACGAAAAGAAACGGGCTGACCGGACGCCTTCTATCAAATTTTTCCGGGCCCCGCCTCCTTTCCGTTCCCGGGGGAACGGAGCACCACGGAAGCGAAATTTTTCTTTGACGGTGCGGACCGGAGAAACCCGCCGCCCCGGGCCGCTGTCCTGTCACTGCCGCAGTTCTTCCTGCTTCGTGCCGAACCGGATAACGACCTCGGTGCCGCGGTCCCTCCTCACGTCGACCGTGGCCCTGAGCTGGTGCCGGGCGAGGAAGCTGACGAGTTTCAGGCCGAGGGTGTGTGCGGTCTTCGGTTCGATGGTTTCGGGGATACCGATCCCGTTATCGGAGACCGAGAGCCGGTACCGGTCGCCGTCCCGGGTCATGGAGACCGCGACCGTGCAGGGCGCGTGGCCGGCCTCCCGGCACCAGTCCCCCGGGAAGGCGTACTTGAACGAGTTGGTGAGGAGCTCGTTGACGATGAGGCCGCAGGGGGTTGCACGGCCGATGTCGAGCGTCACCCCTTCCGCCGCGACTGTAATCCCGAGCCGGTCGGAGCCGGGGAACGACTCTGCGACCTGGGCGACGAGCGAGCAGAGGTAGACCCCCATGTCCACCTCCGAATATTTCTTTGTCTGGTACAGGGTCTCGTGGACGAGCGCCATGCTCCTCGCCCGGTTCCGGAGATCCGTCTTGAGGGCGTGGCCGGCCGGCGTCCCGCCGTCCTCCCCCTCAATGCTGAGCAGGGAGATGATGGCGGTCAGGTTGTTCTTGACCCGGTGGTGGATCTCGGAGAGGAGCACGTCCTTCTCCGCGAGCGCCTCTTTGAGCTCGCCTTCCCGGGCGGAGAGCTCCGCGATCATCTTCCTCTGGGCTTCCTGCCCCTCCGCTATGGTTTTGTAAGCGGCGCCGAGCTCGTCCAGCTCCCGGCTTTTTCTGGCAAGCCTGCCCTCCGCACGGACGCGGCCCGTGATATCGCTCACGGCTATGCGGACGACCGGCTCGGCGCCGTCGCGCCCGAAGAGGATGCCCTCAAGCCTCGCGCAGATCCCGGAACCGTCGGCCCTCTTCATGTCCAGCGTTGAGACCCGCTTTGCATTGCTGTGGAGCACGCTCCTGAAGTACTGGTCCCACCGGTCGAGAGATGAGTCCGCTATGAATTTCCTGATCCGGCCCTGGATGAGGGCCTTCCGCTCCACGCCAAGGAGGGTCGCGGCGGTGAGGTTCGCCTCGGTGATGATGGCACTCCGGGTGAGGGTCAGGTACCCTACCGGCGAGAAGTCGTACAGGTCTGCGTACCGGTCCCGCGACTCCTCGAGGGCGTGCTGGGCCTCCCGGAGCGCCTCGTTCTGCATCTCGAGCTCGATCTGGTGGCCCTGGAGCTCGTGGACGAGCTGCTCCGGCGAGCGCCCGTCGGCTGCCGGGAACCCGGTCACGGGGCCCGGGATGCGGGCTTCTGCCGCATGCCGGAGTTTCCGGCTGCCCCTGCTCTTTACGGCCTTTGCGGGTGCCTCGTCCACCGGGGGATCTGAAAGGGAATTCATCTGCGTGCCGCCAGTCGCGATCCTGATATCGGAGAAAGTGCCCGGCCGGGCGGGGGCGGGATGCCCGTCCTCACATCCCCGGAGTGCAAATGTTTCTTAAACCTGCGATTGAGTACGGAGTCCTGATGCCTATCCGACAAGATAAATCCTTTGTCCGTACGTATCTTGCGCGATCCCCGGCACCGCAAAAGCGTGAAGGAAGAGGCGGGAGGAAAAGGCGGGAGGAAGTGGCGGGGGTCGCGGTCCCGGAGTACCGGCCGGGCCCCGGTTCCCCGCGCCCGGAAACATTTTTCCCGGCATCTCTGCCGGGATTTTTCCGGATCGTCTCCGGATTTTTTCCCGGGAACTTTTTCTCCGGAATTTTTTTTGCGGTAATTTTTTTTTTTTGGCGAAATTGTTCCGCACATTCTCCGGGCCGTTGAAGCCGCCCGGGTTTTCCTTCCAATCCGGGCGCACCCGGCGCACCAGCCGCAGCGGACGCATCGGATGCAGCGGACGCAGCGGGAACGGGCCCGTACGATCCACCCGCAGGACCGGCCCGGGGACGGAGCCGGTACAGGGCCTCCCGGCGTATTCCCGGCCCGGGCATTGTCCACCGGTATCGCCCCGGCACGGGGGGGCTTACCGGTATCCCTTCAGATATGGCTTATTTTGCCAAAATAACGATTTTAAACCCCACTTTCCCGGGCCCTCGTTTTTCGGGCCGCAGAGGCACCGTAAAGGGCGGATCTCCTGCAGGATGGAGGATTGTCCTGCCTGGAGAAAAATTCTGCTGGCGGCCCGCTAAATTGGCCGGTCTCATTCTCTTTAAACCGGTTATTTTTCAAAAATAACGATTTTAAAAAGAATTTTTTTCGGGCGTTGGCAGTATTTCCACTGGAGAAAGTGCGGGAAAAAACCAGGTCTGCAGATTATCGTCCGTTTGCCAATCCGGGCATTTTACGCGGACTTGTTTCTGCAGGTCCCCGTGATGCACCCCCCCGCCGTCGTAAGGGGTCACCGGGCGTACGGGTTGACATAGTCGTCCGGCCCCCACCACCCGATCTCGCCGACCGCGATGGGCGGCCTGTACACGATCAGCCGGCGCCAGGCCCGCTCGTGCCGGGTCCGGAGCCAGAGCTCGCGGAGGATGAACTCCGGGAACGGGAGGGCGCGGAGCCCGGCGATCTCTTCCGGGAAGAGTTTTTCAAAGAACGCTTCCGGTTCTATCCGGTTCCGGGTCACCCGGACCGCGATGGCACGGAACGACTCCGGCTTGTAGATGAAAAAATCGAACGCGAGATCTTCGTGCGGGTTGTCCGTCCACCCGTACCCCATCCGCTCTGCAAACTCTTTTGCCTCCGCGATCGCGGCTGTCGGTCTTCTTCCGCGGGCCATGTAAAATACTCCGGATTAAAATGTTAATCGTAAAATACTGAATAGTGTTGTGGTCGGGGGTTTCGCGTGCGGGCCTGGAAAAAGCGGGATTTTCCTCTTTATGTAAAAGCGCGTGACTTCGATCGGGTCTTCTGGTATCTCCCCCGAAATCAGAACTGCCTGCCGGCGGCGGCCGGTCTGAGGGGAAGGGGGCCGGGGGGCGCTCCTGTTGCAGATCCAAAGCAGCCCGACACAAACGGGAAAAGGGTCGCGGGGATCACGGGAGGTGCCCCCCGGGCCGATCGAACGGTCGCCAGGCTACGATACCGGGAAGTTGTCCGGACCTTGACCGCAACCCTTTTTTCCCGGGCTCCCCATCTCCGGGCATGCCCGGGATGAAGCCCGCCCACGCCGCGTACATCCTCGTCCTCGTCGCGATCACCATCGCGGTCGCGATCCTTATGAACCCCGGGGGCCCGGCCCCGGGCCCCGGCTCTGCGAACGGCACGCTTGCCGGAAACGTCTCGATCGGCCCGCTCTGCCCGGTCGAGCCGTGCCGCGTCAGCCACGCGCAGGAGCTGGCTGCATACGCCGCACACCCGCTCGTCATATCAACTGCCGGGGGAACGGTGGTCGCAACCGTAACCGCGGACCCGGATACCGGTTATTCCGTCTCGCTCGGGCCCGGCGTATACGTGATCGGTGCGGGCGGGCAGGGTACGGGAGGCAGCCGCGACCTGCCGGGGACCGTTACCATCGTGAGCGGCAGGACGGTCCGGCTCAACGTCTCCATCGATACCGGCATCCGGTAACAGGAGATTCTCTCGTCCCCGGTACCGGCTCTCCGGCGCAGTCAGCAGAAGTCCTCGGTGATGTACACCTTGTCGTCCGCCGCGATCGCGACCCCGATCCCCTCGCGGTCGAACGCAGCGGTCAGGATGTTCTTCCGGTGCCCCGTGCTGTTCATCCAGCCGCCGACCGTGGTCTCTGCGATCTCCTCCGGGGAATTCCAGTCGTACTCGTACCTCCCGTCGCTGAAGTACGTGACGGAAGAATACCGGTTGTTCTGGAAGATGTTCTCGGCGATCCCGTAGGTGTAGTACGAACCGTAATCCTTCCGGCACGTGTATCCCGCGGCCACCCCCCGGGCCGTCGGGTCCCGCCCCCGGGGGTCGACGTGGGCAAAATAATTGCCGGCAGCCATGTCCACGCTGTGGCCGAGCGCGATTGCGGCGAGCGCCGGGTCGGATCCCAGCGCACCGAGCCCGTTTTCAGCCCGCTGCCGGTTGATGAGATCGTGGATCCTCGCGGCAAGATCGGAGGGCGTGATGGTGTACGGGTCCCCGGGCGCCGGGCCGGGAGGGACCGGACACGACGGGGTGGCACCGGCCGCAGCGGGTGCCGGGGTTGCCTGCGGCGGGGCAGGGGAGACCGGTACGGGCGGGACCGGGCCGGGTGCGGCCGAAGGGGAACTTACCGGGAGTGCCGCTGGTGTTGTCGCCGGCGCTTCCGCCTGCGCTCCGCCGGCGGAAGGTACCGGCGTCGCTTCGGTTTGCGGGACGGGCGCCGGATTCGGATTCGGCGCTGCAGCAGCCGGAAGGCCCTGTTCCGGCAATCCCGAACCGTGCGGCCGGGGGATGCCGGACGCGGCGATGGCCGCGAGGGCACAGGCCGCGCCGATGAGCAGAAGGACAACGATCCGCCGCATGAAAAACGTCCTACCGGGCTGGAGAACTCAGGACGATATACCCTATGCCGAGGAGGATGATCGCGATCGCGGCGATCATGATCTTCAGCCAGGGGATCCCTGCTCCGGTCTTCTTCCGTGTGCCGGCCTGCCGTCCAGGGATGTACCCCCCGCCGGTCGCGGTCACGCCGCCGCCCCTCCCGTACTTCAGGCCTACGCCCGGCGCCGGTTTCTTCTTCCACGAGGCGAGCCCCGCGCACTGGTGGCCGGGAGGCAGCCGGCAGCCGGGGCAGAACTTCCCCCCGCAGTGCTGGCAGGTGAACGGCAGGGCGCACTCGGCGCCGCAGTAGTCGCAGCGTGGCATACCGGAATAGAGTGCGCCCGGTGACGATTAACTGTGCGATCCGGGCGGGTGCCCGGGCTGCCGCGATCCGTACCTTCCGGCCCGTCCGGACCGGTGCAGACCGTTCGCCTTATGGGAGGGGAGAACGAAAATAAGCGGCGATGGGCAGTTACCGGCCGGGCGACGTAGTACTCGTTTCCGTCTCCATCGATGATCCTGGCAGGACCAAGGTCCGCCCCGCGGTCGTCGTGGCAGCGGACGGCGGGGCCCTCATCGTCTGCCCGGTCTCCAGCAGGGCCCCGCGGGACGCGCCGGGCGTGCCGATCTCCATCGACGATTTTGCCGAGGGCGGGCTCGACCTGTTCGGGGAAAGCTTCGTGATGGCTGCCCGGAGGATGGCGATCCGGAGCGGGGACGTCATCGGGAAGCGGGGGAGGCTGGCACCCGGGCTGCTCGCGGAGATCGCCGGCGGCGTCCCCGGCCCCGGCGCTGCGGGAAGACCCGGAAGAAGAACTCCCCGGAGAAGATGAGAGACCGGGCCTCCGGGCCCGGAGGCCGGTTTTGTGCCTCGGCATAGATCGGGCAGGAGGACAACCCGCATCGCCATCCTTTTTATCTCCCGCCGCAGAGTCTGTTTGGATGGACATCGCGCAGCGCCTGATCGACATCGAGGCAGAGGTGGGCCGCCTCTCCCCGGTCCAGAAGATCCTGCTCGGCACGGACGGCTCGGTGACCCAGCTCCTCGAGGCGATCACCGGCAGGAGCATCGTGGTACGGACGAGGCTCCAGGAAGTGGTGCCCGCGGACGAAGCCGTTGCCGAAAGCCTCGGGATCCGGGCCGGCGACCCGGTCAACCACCGGATCGTGGAGCTGAAGACGGGCGGGGGGGAGGAGGTGCTCATCTATGCCACCTCCTACGCGCCGGTCGGGCGCCTGCCGGAGGAGTTCAGGGACGACCTGATGAGAGCGGACATCCCCATCGGCAGGATCATCCAGGAGCACCACATCGAGGCGCGGCGCGAGATCCTCGGGGCCCGGGTGGCGCCGGCGCCGGAGGTCCAGCGGGGCGTCTTCTCGCTCTGCCGGAACGAGCCGCTCCTCTCCCGCCAGTACCGGATCATCCACGGCGGCGAGCCCCTCATCCATATCGAGGAGCAGTTCCCGTACAACAAGTTCCTCGACCAGCGGCGGGTAGTCGTCGAGACGCCGTCGCGGATCCATATCGGCCTCATCGACATGAACGGCTCGTCGGGCAGGGTCGACGGCGGGATAGGCATCGCCCTGAACGACCCGGGGGTCCTCATCGAGGCGGGACGCGCCCCGCAGGTCGAGGTCTCCGGCGGCGACCCCGCGGTGCAGGACCGGGTCCGGGAGACGGCGGCCGGAATCCTTGCCGCGATCCGGGCGGGCGGCGGGGTCTCGGTCGTGGTCCGGTCATCGTACCCGTCCCACGCGGGGCTCGGCAGCGGGTCGCAGATCGCGCTTGCCACGGCGCGGGCGATCTGCGAGCTGTACGGCCGGGACCTGCCGGTCCGGGAACTGGCGCGGCTGGCCGGCCGGGGCGGGACCTCGGGCATCGGGACGGCGGCGTTCGAGAGCGGCGGGTTCATCATCGACGGGGGCCACCGGTTCGGCCCCGGCGGGGAAAAGTCCGATTTCCGGCCGTCGTCCGCGTCCCGCGGCGTGAGCCCCCCGCCGGTCATCGTCCGCCACGATTTCCCCGCCGACTGGAAGATCCTCGTCGCGATCCCCGATCTCCCGAAAGGCGCGTGCGGGGAGCGGGAGACGGACATCTTCCGGCTCAACTGCCCGGTGCCGGCGGAAGAGGTCCGCTGCTGCTGCCACGAGGTCCTCATGCGGATGCTGCCCGGGATCGCCGGGCACGATATCGGCCTCTTCGGCTCCTCCATCAATGCGATCCAGGGGCTCGGGTTCAAGAAGGTCGAGCTCGGCCTCCAGCCCCCGTCGGTCGCGGGGCTCCTCCAGGCGATGCGGGATGCCGGGGCCGCGGGGGCGGGGATGAGTTCGTTCGGCCCGGCCCTGTACGCCATAGGCGATACCGGCATGCGGTCGATCGAGGGGGCCGCCCTGTCCTTCATGAGAGAGCATGGCGGCGGGTCGACGGTCCTCACCTCTGCGCGGAACCACGGGGCCGCCGTGCGGGTGTGCTGATCGCCGGAAATTTTTCCCGCCGGAACATCCCCGGGGTCAGATCGCTTTCTGCATCCAGACCAGGTCAAAGGGCCTGCCGAATTTCGTGCCGACATCCCGGAGCCGGCCTTCCTCGGCGAACCCGTGTTTTGCATGGAATTTTGCGCTCGCCTCGTTCCGGGAGGCCATGCTGGCGACCAGCATCCCGATCCCCGCTGCCCGCGCATCCCGTGTCAGGCGGCCGAGCAGCCGGGACCCGAGGCCGCGGTGCGTGTATTCCGGCAGGATGAAGTAGGTGAGCGCCGCGGTCTTCGAGAAGACGGGGAACGGCAGGAACGGCTTGATGAGCCCGAAGCCGACGACCCCTCCCTCGCCCTCCAGCACGCAGAATGAGAACGCCCCCTCCCGGAGGTACGCGAAGAAATGCTCCGTCACCGGCTGGTCCGGGTAGGCTGCATAGCCGCTTGCCGCGTAATAGTTGAAGATCCTGATGACCGCATCGCGGTCGCTGTCGCGGACAGGGCGGATTCTGACGTGTTCGGGCATGGGGTCGTCCCGGGGGCGATAATCCGGTTTGGGTGTGGGGGAAAATAAGGATGAGCGTCACCGAGCTGCTATCAGAAGAACTCCCGCAAAGAATATTTTGACGCTTCCGGGGGAGACACCTGTTTCCGGAGGAAAGAGGCGGCTGAAGAAGAACCCCGGGGTTCTTCGACATTTTGCCTCAGCATTCGAAGAATTCTCCTGAATTTTTCGCCGCGAGGCACCCCCCGCGTCGCGATAGTCCGCCAGACGGTTTTCCGTGATTAATAGCCGGATTATTTTCCGGTAAAAACCGTTTTCTTTCGGTCTTTAAAAAATTTCCAGATTCTGAATTTTCCATCTCTGGTTATTCCCGGTATCGCCTTGTGCCCCGTCCCCCCTTTGGGGGGGCTGGTGGCACAAGAGGGGGGACAATTACAAAAATCTCTGATCAAAAAAGAGACTCTGACCCTCACTTCCCGATCTTCACGAGCATCTCTTCGAGCGAGGGGTACCGGGACTCGATCTTCGCGACCTTCCCGCCCGCTTCGTTGATGAGGATGGAGGACTCGTTGAGGTCCGTGATGTCCTGTGCCTCGGAGACCCAGAGCCCCTCCTCCTGGTGGTATGACTTCGCAAGGCCGAGGAGTCTCCCGGGGTCTCCGATGGAGAAGAAGATCGAGTACGTTATCGAACCGAACTGCTCGCGGAGCTGGTTCATGTTCCCGAACGCCACCATCTTTCCCCGCCGGAGGATCATCACCTTGTCGCAGATCGCCTCGACCTGGTACAGGTTGTGGGCCGAGAGGACGATCGTCTTCCCCTCCTTCTTGAGGGTCCGGAGGTAATCCGCGATGAACCGGGAGGTCATCGGGTCGAGGCCGCTCGTGGCCTCGTCGTAGACGAGGAACTTCGGGTCATGGATGAGGGACCGGGCGATCGCGGTCTTCCGCTTCATCCCCTTGGAGAACTCCCCGATCTTCCTGCCGCCGGTCTCCAGCGAGAGCGCGGCGAAGAGCTGGTCCGACCGCACCCGGATCTCTTTGGGGGAGAGGCCGTAGATCTCGCCGAAGAACCCGAGGTAGCTCTCGGCGGTCATGGTCTCGTAGAGGCGTGACTCCTCGGGGAGGTAGCCGAGGTTCTCCTTCAGGGCCATCCTGTCCTTTACGACGTCGATGTCGTTGATGTAGAGTTCGCCGGAGGTAGGCGCGATGAGGCCGGAGACGATCTTGAGGAGCGTCGTCTTGCCGGCCCCGTTGTGGCCGATGATCCCGAAGATCTCGCCGTCCTCGAACGCGAAACTGACGTCGTCGAGCGCGGTGAAGCCGTCGAATTTTTTCGTGATGTTCCGGGCGGTGATCATGGGGTGAGAGCCTGCTTTCGCAATTGTTACGCCGGATTGTTCAAATATTTTTGTATCCTGCATAAAAACCGGGAAATCACGGCGTAATGGAGACGGCCGGTCGGCCGGGCCATCCGGGAGGCCGGGGCAGGCATACAGACACTTCTTATGCACCGGTGGTGATCCTCATGCCCGCGGGATCTTCCGGAAGGAACCGGAGAGGCACCGGAGAGGCACCGTTCCTGTCATCAACGAGAAGTATTTGAAAGATACCCCGAATTTATTATAATAATTCCGGATAAGGATGGGAATATCCGGTTCAGGCAGTTATCCGGGAAAAAATCGGGAATACTCCATGGGCGCGCTCACCGATATCAGGACCATAGCGAAATGGGAGCTGAAGAAATCCTTCACCATGATGAGCCGCGACGTCATCCCGGTCGCGCTGGTCCTCTTCGTCCTCCTCGTCGTCGTCACCGGCTATACCGCCCAGACCGGCCTGCACCTGCAGGACGGGATGTACCGCGTCGGGGTGGACGACCCGCAGATCGCCAGCCTCATCGCAAGCGACGCCCGGTTCTCGGTGTACCAGCTCGACGCTCCCACTCTCGAAGCGAACCGGAACGCCTTCGACGTCATCGTGGTGAAGGGCAACGCGACCGGGCTCGGGACCGACAAGGCGAACTCCGCGCTCCAGACCCTCTCGCGCGACTATGGCAAGTACGTCAACAGCGTGTACAATACCGAGACCGACCTCTTCGCGGCATACCCCCTCTGGATAGACACCGAGGGCGTCAAGAGCGAGCTCTCGTTCCTCTCCACCCAGAGCGGCCAGTACATCAGCGCGGCGCCTGCCAGGACCGCGCCCGTGCCCTCCGGGCCGGTGCAGCAGATCCCCACGCCGTCCCCGACACTCCCGATCTCCGAGGACCAGCTCCGGGCGCAGCTGGTGCAGTCCAATGCGCAGAACTCCCAGATCTCGCGCTATACGTCGGCGATAACCCCCACTGCGGAGATGGGCAACTTCAAGACCCCGGCCGAGCTCTCGCCGCCCCTCCCGTTCGACTCCATCATCCTCGTCTTCGTCTTCATCTTCCCGCTCTACTTCACCTCCCAGTTCTTCATGATGAGCATCATGAACGAGCGGATCGAGCGGAAGGGCGAGATCCTCCTCTCGACCCCGGTAAAAACCTCGTCGATCATCCTCGGGAAGATGCTGCCGTACTTCATCGGCATGCTCGCCATCTGCGCCGGGCTGACGATCTACCTCAAGGCCCCGCCGGAGATCATGCTCCCGCTCGTACCGGTCATCTTCTTCTTCCTCGCAAACGCGCTCCTCATCGGCATGCTCTCCCGGTCCTTCAAGGAGCTCTCGTTCATCTCGATCTTCTTCTCGACGGTCGCCACCTCCTACCTCTTCTTCCCGAGCATCTTTGCAAACGTCCACGTCATCTCCCTCATCTCGCCCCTGACGCTCATCGTCCTCTCCATCCAGGGGACCGCGTGGACCGCCACGGATTACCTGTACTCGACCTCGCTCTTCTGGCTGACCGGGGCGGTCCTCTTCTACATCGCCGCGAAGAACTTCAAGGAGGAGCGCCTCTTCTCGGAAAAGCCCCTCATGACCCGGGCCCGGGAGTTCCTCTCCGAGATCCTGCCGCAGAACCACCCGTTCCTCGCCCTCTCCCTCCTCTCCGGCTTCTCGATCCCGTTCGTCTTCATGGTCCAGATGATGTGCCTCGTCCTCTTCTTCAACCTGCCCATGCCGTACTCGCTGGTCTTCCTCCTCCTCTTCGCGGCCCTGATCGAGGAGTTTGCGAAGGGGATCGGGATCTACACCCTCTTCTCCCGGGACCCGGGATTCTTCACGTGGAAGAACCTCGTCCTCGCCTCGGCCGCGACCGCGATCGGGTTCCTGGTCGCCGAGAAGCTCCTCCTCTTCGTCACGCTCGCCCAGATCTCCGACTCGGTCTTCGGGAGCATCCTCTTCCTCTCGCTCGGGTCGCTCTGGATGCCGCTCCTCCTCCACTTCGCGGGGGTGCTCATCGTTGCCTGCTGCCTGAAGTTCGGCGGGAAGAAGGGGTTTGCCCCCGGGCTGATGATCGCCATGATCGTCCACTGCGTCTACAACATCTACGTGCTGGGGTGGCTCTGATATGAAGGCAAACCACCTCTCCATCATCGCAAAAAAAGAGTTCCGCGGGCTCCTCTCCGAGCGGACGATCCTCCTCGCGGTCCTCCTGCAGCTCTTCATCGCGCTCTTCTCGTCGTTTTTAATGGTCGGGCTCACGTCGATGTACGACCCGGCGTCCCTCTCGAAGTACTCCCATTACCGGTACAGCGTCGGGTACGCGGGGAACGATTCAGCGGTGCTCACCTCCCTGAGGGCCAGCCCTGACTTCCGGGTGTACCCCATGGACCTCTCGACCGCGGTCACGGCGCTCCAGCAGCGCAAGCTCGCCGCCGTCGTGTACGTCCCTGACACGAGCCCGGGCGGGACCGATCCGGTCAAGATCACGCTCTATACCCTGGAAAACGATCTCCAGAGCGCAATTGTCGACGTCAAACTCAAGGATATCTTCCTGAAGTACGAGCAGGACCTCCGGACGATCAGGGCCGGGAGGCTCGACGTCTCGCCCATCCCGCTCCAGGTCCCCTCATCGGGAGGCGGCGGCTTCTACGAGTTCGTGTACGGCCTCCTGATCCCGCTGCTCGTCTTCATGCCGGCGATCATCTCCTCCGCGCTCGCCATCGACCTCATCACCGAGGAGTACCAGCACGAGACGCTTGAGACGCTCATCTCGACCCCCATCAGCTTTGCGGAGATGGTCTGGGGCAAGGTGCTCGCCTGCGAGATCCTCGTGCCGATCCAGGCCGGGGCATGGCTCCTCCTCCTCTCGGCCAACCATATCGCGATCCAGAACATGGGGATGATCCTGCTGCAGGTGGCCGTCACGTCGCTCATCCTCATCCTCCTCGGTGCGCTCGTGGCCCTCCACTACCGCGAGCGGACGGCGGCGCAGTTCGTGTACTCGACCGGCCTTGTCGTCGTGATCCTCTTTGCCCTCGCGATCCCGTCGAACCCGCTCAACCTCCTCGCCCGGCTCGCGGTCGGCACCGCGGGGAGCGAGCAGTGGCTGGTCCTGGGCGTCACCGCCGCCATCGTCGTCCTGCTCGGGTACGTCACCCAGCGGTACGCGGAACGGGTCAGCGAACAGCGGCACACGGGATAAGGTAAAAAAAAGGATCAGACGGGTGCGGTCACGAGCGGCTTGTCGAATATTTTGTAGACCTTGTTTGCGCTGGTGACGTAGACCTCTGCACGGTCCGTCCCCCGCGTTCCCTGCACTACCAGCTCGTCCCCCCGCTGGGGCTTCCGGGAATTATCGTTGAGGTACTCCTGGATCACCTGCCCGTCCGAACGGGTGACCACGAGGAGGACGCTCTGGACGGACATCTCCCCCTTGCCCCCGTTGTAGAGGAGGTGGATGGTCGCATCCGGCCGTTCCTTGGTGACCGCGATATCGACGAACTGTTCCTCGGGAAGCGTGGATACGGCTTCCGGGGTCTCCACGACCGGCGTGGCCGGTACGGCCGTTGGCGGCACGGGGGAAACGGTGGCCTCCTGCGTCCCGGGCGGCGGGAACCCGGTGCCGGTGGGGCTTGTGCAGCCGGCGATGAGGATGAGCACGAAGAGGCCGGCAGCTGCCGCCAGGGATACCGTTCTGTTCATGGATAGGGGTTTCATTTCAGGTTATTTCTCGCTTGTGCTCGGATTTGCCCGGTCCCGGAGGAATTCCGGCGGGCATATTCTGGCAATACAGGAATCCGGCACCGACAAAACCATAAAATACCGGAATGAACAGTTAAATTAAAAAGGACACCCGGATTAAGTTTACATATCAGGAGTATTGAGGAATGTTCTGTCCAAAATGCGGAAAAGAGACCGATGCCTCCGGAAAATTCTGCCAGTGGTGCGGGGCGGATATCGATTCGTCGCCACCGGTGAAAACCGCAACTGCCGCCCCCGTGGAAGAGGAAGGCCCCGAGATCGGGGTATACGCGGGACTGGGCAGGAGGTTCATCGCGTGGATCGTCGACACCATCCTGATCCTGCTCATCGGAATCGTCGTCATCTCGTTCTTTTCAATGGCAAACGGCGTAAAATATGCATATTACATCCTCGTCCAGCACGCCCCGATCGCCCAGCTGACGGAAGCGGGAACCCTCGATGCAGCCGTCACGCCGATAATCGCGGCGTTCGGCATGCTCGTCGTCATCATCCCGTGGATCTATTACGCGGGGTTTGAGTCGTCCCGCAGCCAGGCGACGCCGGGGAAGCTGCTCGTAAAGACCGTCGTCACCGATCTCGAAGGGAACAAGCCCACCTTCGCCCGGGTGACCCTCCGCCATTTCGCCAAGTTCATCTCCACCCTGATCATCTTCATCGGCTTTTTGATGATCGGCCTCACCAAGAAGAAACAGGGGCTCCACGACAAGATCTCCGGCTGCCTCGTGCTCCTCCAGCAGGAATAAAAAAATATCTTTTTTTTCGTCCCGCCCGTTTTTTTTTCGATTATCCTCCCCGGATCAGTGGAACCGGATCTTCATCCCGAGGAGGAAAAGGATCAGGGCGAGGGTTGTGGTGTTCGCGACGATGATCGGCGCCGACCCGATCCAGGCACCGTACACCGTCCAGAGGACGACGCCGATCGCAAACAGGAGGAGCATCGCAAGCGAGATGTCCCGGGTCTCCCGCAGCTTCCACGAGCGTATCACCTGGGGGACGAAGGATGCGGTCGTGAGCGTGCCGGCGAGATAGCCGATGAGAACGATCGTGTCCACAAAGAATCTCCTTTCCAGTGTATGCCCTGGTACGATTTATAGCACCGGTGGCCCGGGGGAGAACCGGTCGGCAGCGACAAGCCACCGGCCGGCAACGTACGCTTCCTCTCCTTCGGGACGGCCGGGGACCGCCGGCACGATGGCCGCCGCATCCGGGTGGATATATTCCCGGAAGGCCCGTTCGTCCCACGATCCCGTCCATGCCCGGTTCACGGCACGGACGGTGCCGGTGATCCCGTCTTCCGTTCCCATCGGGTCCACGTCGATCCCCCAGCTCTGTTCTGTGACCCGGGGTATAAACGGTTGCGAACGGGCGGCGTGAAAGTGCCCCGGCTTTTTTCAGGGGCGGGCTGAAGCGCTCCCCGGTTCCTTTTTCGTGCCGGCATCTCCCTTCTGCCGATCCGCGGTTCAGGGGAACGCAGCCCGGGTCAGCGCCCGGACCTCATCGAGCCATGCCTTCCGCTGCTCCTCAGTGCTCGTCACTATCACACCGAACGTGCGCCTTCTCACCTCGGGGACCCCGCAGAAACCAAGGATACAGGTCTTCCAGAGGATTTCGAGCGGGTCGCCGAACACCTCCCGCTCGCGCACGGCAGGGGTGTTGGAGGTGTTGAAGACGAGCGCGACGCGTGCCCGGAGGAGACCCGCCGGCACCCCGTCCCCGGCATCCGTCTCCGCAAAACGGTACGCGATCCCCGGGCGGAGGACGCGGTCGATCCAGCCCTTGAGGATCGCAGGCGGCATCCCCCACCAGTCCGGGTGCACGATGACGATGCCTTCCGCTTCCGCGATCTCGCGGCAGTGCTGCCGGATGGACGGCGGGAGCTCCGCATCGCGGGGGATCTCCTCCCCGGGAAGGAGGGGATCGAACCCTTCGGCGCAGAGGTCGTGGAACCTGACCGTATGGCCGGCCTCTTCGAGCGAGGCCCGGGCCGCCCCGGCAATCGCGTGGTTGAAGCTCCCGGGGCGGGGATTGGCAAGGATCACCGGAATCTTCATGGCACGCACCGTATTCCGGTCACCGCCGGACCCCGGTCGCCTTGAAGAAGAGGTAACAGAAGGAGCCGTCCGCTTCGCAGGTCCGCAGGAGGCCCCGTATCCCGGCATCCCACTCCGCCTCGGTCATCATGCCCTTTTCCAGCACCCGGTGGCGGACGCCGTCGACCATCGCGGTGAAGGTCTGCTTCGTGAACCCCTCGATGAGCCCGGGCTTCGATGCATCGACGTACACGAGCCGCGGGGAGACGCGGACGCCGGCAAAACCCGCCCCGGTGACGAGGGGGAAGAGCTGCCGCCCGATGAGGGCGTCGCCGCCGGCCTCCTTCTGCAGCGCGACGAGGCACCGGATCGCCCGGCGGGCTTCCCTGCTGTCGGGGTGGAAGAACGCGGAGCCGTGGTCCCCTTCAATGACCGTGATCGAGCCGCCGCGCTTCAGGAGCGGCCTGAGCCGGGCGAGCGCGAGGCACGGGTCGGCGAGATGCTCGAGGACGAAACAGACGAAGATGTGGTCGAAGCTCTCCTCCGGAAAGGGGAGGCTGAAGAGATCCCCGGCCCGGAAGCTGACGTTCGTGATCCCCTCCTGCCGGACCCGCTCCTCCGCCTTTTGCACCGATTCGGCCGAGATATCGACCGAGGTGATCTGCGCCCCCGGGCTGTTCCTCGCGAGGATGACCGTCTGGGCGCCGATCCCGCAGCCGGCTTCGAGGACCTTCGATCCCGGGGGGTAGCGGGTGTCGTGGTGGAGGAGGTCGGTGAGCGTGCGGGCCTGGTCCGAGAGGCGCTCGTATTCCCGGGGGGAATATCCATGGACGTACGGGTTTTCCGGCATAGGTTATCCCAGTTCTTTCGCTGGACGCGGCTTCCGCCGGGATATGCCGGCGGGAGTGGTACAAAGTTGGCATTCAATGCACAAAAATGTACCCTGTGCGGATTCACCCTGTGCGGCTTCAGGGGCCGGTCCCCGCGGGGCGCAGCGCGATGACGGACGCATTCGGGCCGACCCCGCAGGGCCAGACGAGGGTGTCCCCGGCGACCGCGGGCCACGCGTTGATCCCCGCCGGGGCCTGGTAGCTCCAGAGGGGGACGCCGGTCGTCCGGTTGAATGCCCGTATGGTGCCGTCATACGTTCCGACAAAGACGAGGTCGTTGACTACGGTCGCCCCCCCGGTCGCGAGCGAGGGGAGGTTCTGTCTCCAGGCCACTTTTCCGGTGTCTGCCCGGATCGCGGTGATGCCTCCCCTCCCGCCGCTGACATTCCCGACAAATGCCACGTACCCGGAAGCGGAGTAGAGCGTGGGCAGGTCGTCATTGGTCACGTACACCGTGCCGTCGGCATATGCCATGGGGGTCTCGACGCCTCCGAGAGCGCCGGGAAGCACGGCGATCGGGTCGTCCGGGACCGTGGCAAGTTCGTCGTTGCCGTTATGGTCGCCGACCAGCGTGACCCAGAGGATCGATCCGGTCGCCCGGTCGAACCCGTATACCCGGCCCCATTTCCCGGCGCCGATGACGATATCGCGGGGGGTGCCGTCGATCGGGACCGTTGCGAGGATCGGGGAGATCTGGAAGTCGTGGTCGAAGTTGTCGTGGGGGTCGACCTGGTTGAACCACTCGAGAGAGCCGTTCAGGTGATCGAGCGCAAGGAGGCTGTCGGTGTAGAGGTCCCTCCCCGGCCGGCTCGTCCCGCCCGGGTAATCGGCGGTGCCGGGAAACGGCGCCGGGTTTCCCGTTCCCCAGAACACCGTGCCCGATTGCGTGTCGATGGCAGGCGGCATCCATGCCCCGCCACCGGAGTTAATCTCCGGGTGGCCCCAGAGGTCCGGAGACTGGATCGTATCGAAACTCCACCGGACCTCCCCGGTCGCCTGGCCGATACCGTACAGGACTCCTGCTCCCCCGGGAAGGTACTCCCCGAGGGTGGCCGTGCCCGGCTGGGTCGAAGCGTACACGGTCCCGTCGTACGCGACCGGCTGGATGAGCATGCCGACCGGTCTGTTGAACGTGAGATCGGTGTCCCAGACCTTCTGGTGGGTCGTGAGATCGATCGCGACCAGGTCCGAGAGGTCGACCGGCATGAATGCCTTCCCCCACCCGATGGCGGGCCCGATCGGCCCCTGGCTCGGGCTCCCGACGGCCGGATCGTACGACCAGAGTTCCTGCCCCGTGGCGAGATCGATGGCGTACAGCCGCGAGAGCATGTCCTCGACATAGACCGTGCCGCCGGTGATGAGCGGATTTGTCCCGGCAAGGGCACCGGAATCCCCGCCCCCCGCCTGGACCGGAAACGACCACGCGGGTCCGAGCGTGGCGACATTCCCGGAGCCGATGGAGGAGTTCGTCGCCGCCCGGGTCCCGGCATAGTCGTGGTCCGGCAGGGGCCAGTCGTTCGCATACTGCAGGACTTCGGGAGGGCTTGCAGATCCGGTCTGGACAACGATCCCGGATGCGCAGGAGGTGATCAAAAGAGAAGCCGCGATACAGCAGCAGGCAATAAAAAATACCGGGCCTTTCATTACCCGCAGATGCCGCACCGGGACAATAAAGATTGCGGCAGAGCGCACCGGGGCCCGGCCGTCCTGTCACCGGTCTCGTTGTTTTTTCCCTCTCATCACGGAGAACCCGCCCGCCCTCCGCATAACCGCGACCTCTCGGAATCCCGCGTCTTCAAAGAACCGGGTAACCTCACCGGCCTTCCGGAACCGGGCGAATTGCAGGAACCTTCCTTTTGTCTTCCCAGACCGGTACCGCGTGGCGATCTCCCCGCTCTCCTCAATGAAACCAACGACAAGATCCCCCCCGGGAGCCAGGACCCGGTACGATTCGCGGAATACCGGAAGGGGGTCGGCAACAAAACAGATGACCGTCATCATCAGGACGAGATCGAAAGATCCCCTCCGGTACGGCAGGTGTTCCCCCTCGCCAACCGCCACCTCGATGCCCCGGCGCTTTGCCATCCGCGCCATCCCGCGGGAGGGATCGATGCCGCAGGAGAGGCCAAGCGGCCCGGCGAACCGGCCCGATCCGACCCCGACTTCGAGACCGTTACCGGGGAGGGGGATTGCCGCACGGAGGGCCCGCATCTGCGCCGCGTATATAGCGGGGTGTCCTGCAAACCAGCGATCGTACTCGCCGGCTCCCTCGTCGAAGGCGCGGCGCGAGGGGATCATCTGCCCTTTCCCGGCAGGCCGCCCGGCCGCAGCCTCATCGTTTCCCTGATCGGGCCCCCGATCTCTTTCAGGCCGGCGGTACCGCGACTGCCCCGGCCCCTGCAGAAGAGGAGGAGGTGGAGATGGTCCGGCACCGGGTCCCGGAATCCGGATTTGTACCGCACCCCGGCAGAGCCGTCGCCGCCGAACCCTTTGACAGGGATGAAACGCTCTTTTTCAAACGATAGGGAGGGTTCTTCCCCCTGTCCGGGGAGACGCACGGAACCGGACTGCCCCTGGGACCTGAAGAGCCCTTCGGTACGCGGTCCGCCGGGCACGTACTCGTTCACGAGCGATCCCTCTACGCAGACCTTCGTCTGCACGGACTTAAGGACCAGCACCTGCTCCCCTCCCCGGAATCTCTGCCCGCCGCCATGCCACACCCGT
>DATJBJ010000008.1:0-13133 GCA_035515395.1 Methanoregula sp.
AGAAGACCATCCAGAACCGGATCGACGGGTGGGGGATCAAGGTGCTCTCGGTGGAGATACGGGACGTCGTTATCCCTATCCAGCTCCAGAACGCGATGTCGATGCAGGCCCAGGCCGAGCGGGAGCGCCAGGCGCGGGTCATCCTCGGGGATTCCGAACGGCAGATCGCGAAGAGTTTCGAGGACGCGGCAAAGACCTACGCGGACAACCCCACGGCCCTCCACCTCCGGGGCATGAACATGCTGTACGAAGGGCTCAAGACCAACAACTCCGTCCTCATCCTCGTCCCCTCGTCTGCCCTCAATACCATGGCGCTCGGAGATACGACCGGACTCATCGCGCTCTCCCAGACCCTGAGGAAGACTCATGAGGCGGCGAAGGAAACCCAGTCCGGGTCCGGGCAGTAAATTTTTTTACCTGAGAGTCATGCATCGCTGTGCCGGGAACCTGCCCGGTCCACAACCCGGTCACCCGAGCCGGACGGGACTCGTCTTTTCAGACTCCTTCTCCACAACGACCGCCGTCCCGTACGCAAGGATCTCGGTCATGTAGCTGATCTCCGAAGAGTCGAACTGCACGCCGACAACGGCATTTGCACCCAGTTCCTTCGCGTGCTCCCTGAGGCGGAGGAGTGCCTGTCCGCGGGACTGGTTGAGGAGCTCTGTGTACTCGTGGATCTCCCCGCCGGCAAGCGATCGGAGCCCGGCGGTGATGTTCCGGCCGAGGCCCCGGCTCCTGACAATGAGGCCCCACGTGAACCCGATGGTTCTTGTGATCCGGTATCCCGGCAGGTACGGGGTGCTCACCACGATGATCTCGTCAGACAATTTATATCACCGGGTACCGGTTTCCTGTCCGCCTGTATAGAGATTTCTAAAAAACAACCGGTATTGGCGCTCTTTGTCCCGGCCGGGCCTTACGGGCCCCCCGCCGGCAGCACCATCCCGCCCGGATGCCAGAAATAGAGGAGAGGGAAAAATTTCCCGAGGTAGTCCGTATCGGGCTGGCCGGTATACAGGTGCAGCAGGACAAGAACGGCAAGGGCCGCGAGCAGGAGCCAGAGGGCAACGCTCGTGCCGGTGAAGGGGCGCCGGTAATTGTTGATCCGCCACCCGGAGAAGACGGCTTCTGCCGCGATCGCGGCACAGACGAGGAGGAGGAGCGGAGCGTGGCCGTCCCCCCCGACATTCCCGAACGAGACGAGGAGGAAGAGCACCGATGCCGCCAGCCCCCTGAAGGTATCCCCGTTGTAGAGCTGGGCGAGCCCGGGAAAGACTGCGGAGAGGATCAGCGAGAGCCAGAGCTTCCGCCCGGGGACGACGTAGGTCTCAGGCCGTGCGTCCGTCGGGACATCGAGGTTCAGCTGGTCCGTCAGCTTCCGGTGGCAGGCCCGGCAGAAATACTCGTCGTACGTGATAATCGCACCGCAGTACGGACAATTCCGGCCGATCTGCTCTTTTTTGCTGGCCATTCCTGAAAAACAATAAAAAATTGAAACTATTTAGTGTTTGTGTAAATGCCCGCGAAAAATGCCCTGATCCGGAAAAAAAGGCTGTAAATCCATGCGGCGCCGGAGGCGGAAGAGGTTGTCTGAAGGCGGGCGATGCCGGGTCGCCACCGGGACCCCCCGGAACCCTCAGATCGGCTCCCCGACGTAGATATTGTTGCCGGCGGCAACGATCCTGACCCGGACCTGCCCTGCCTGCTTCCCGCAGGGGGAGACAGAGACGACCCGGTCGCGGGCGACGCCGAGCATCTCGCCGTTGATCCAGCCGGGCGCCCGGATTTCGACGGTGGTCTTCTCGCCTTTTCTGAAGACCTGCGGGATCGAAGGCCTCCTTACCGTACCGAAGTCCCGTGCGGGGTCGAGGCGGAGGCGGAGCCCCGATTCCTTCTCCCACGCCGGCATACTCCGGTTGAAAAACTGCCACCAGTTCTGGGCTTTCACCCCCCGGGGGCTCCTGCCGTACCGGTACCGTTCGAACTTCTGGATCCCGAGCGGAGGGAACCGTTTGCCCGCCCCGATCTCCTGCGCGAACCGGATCAGTTTCGGGATCTCCGCATCGTTGATCCCCGGGATATACACCGGGGCTATGAGGAGGTCGATCCGGCTCTTCGCGACCGCGGTCGCGGCACCGGTCACCTTGCCGATGTCGAACCATTCGGTACCGGCGAGCCTTTTTGCGAGGGCCGGGTCGAGGGCGTGGAGCGAGAGGTTGATCCGGTCGAGCCCCGCATCCCCGAGGCGCCGGATCAGGTCGCCGGTGAGGAGCGTCCCGTTGGTCTGCATCGAAATGGTGGCGACCTCCCCGATCTTCCGGAGCCCGGCAACGAGTTCCGGCATCTTCCCGTACAGGAGGGGCTCGCCCGGCGAATCGATGTGGCACTCGACCCCGGCGCCCTTGAACCCGGCGATCTCCTGGACAGCCTCCAGAAGATAGCCGGGTTCGACCTCGTAGCTTGTCGCACGGGTCCGGCTCTCCGGTCCTGCATCTACCGAGCAGAACGGACAGTTCAGGTTGCAGCCGCAGCCGGGCCGGACCTGCAAAACGGACGTCCCGCGGTCGATGATGCCGAAGGAGAGCGCGCCGACGAGCGGGATGCCCGAATCGCGGGTGACGGTGACGTGGGCCATGGGACGGACCAGCGCTCCGGCCGGGGCCTTCACCGGTACGTTCTCCGGAGCCGGTACCCGGTCCACACCCCGCGATCGAGAGTGGGCTGCGGGTTCTCCATCCGGGAAAAGACGAACTCGAATGCTTCCCGTTCTATAACCTTCCGTCCCGAGCCGGTGCAGTACCGGACAAACGAGTCGTACATCTCGGAGCAGGGGACGGATGCCGAGGGATCGGCAACGAGATCTTCTTCGTGGAACCGCCAGATCCCCTCGAACTCGAGATCGTCGTCGATGAGGGGCTTTGCAATCCCCTCGTCGATCGCCGCGGTCGCCTCCTGCTTCCGGGAGATGCCTTCGAGGTCCCTGTAATAGTCGGTGACCACGGCCAGCCCCTGCCGGAGGTCGTTGAGCTCCTGCTCGAGGTTATGGATCTTCTTTTCCTGCTCCGGGTCCTTTTCAGGAGGTGTCATCGCACGTGAGTGATGGTTTCTCTTCTGTGCTAATAAAAGGCTCGAAGGTGATACTCCGGCGGGCGGCCGCTTCCGCCAGCGCGAAAACCCGCATCCCGGGCCGGAGGGCCCCGGAGTGCTGCGGACAATCCTGCTCTGGGAGGTTTTATCCATCCCTCTTCTTCAGCACCGCGCCCGCGTATACGCACTGCCCGTACGAGACGCAGCCGTCGCCGAGCGGGTAGGCCGGGTTGGTAACGAACTCGTACCCCCGGGAGGCGATCTCCGACCGGATCGTCTCCCGGATCAGCCCGTTGTATGCGACGCCTCCGCTCAGCGCGACCCGGCGGAACCCCCCCTTCTCCGCTGCATCCGTGGCAAGGCGGGCGATGCCCCGGGCGAGGTTGTACTGGAACGAGGCCGCGATGCCCCGGATTACCCGCTCATCCCCGGCCGGTGCAGCAGCCATCATCCCCTGGGCGGTCTGCATGAGTGCGCTGGTCTTCAGCATCGCCGCGCCGCCGCGATGGAGGATGGTAAGTTCCCACTCCTCCGGTGTCCCGCCGTACGCAGCCGACTCGAGTTTCATCGCGGGCTCGCCGTCATAGGTCCGCTCCCGGCATACCCCGAGAAGGGCGGCCGCACCGTCGAGGACCCTGCCGGTGCTCGTTGTCGTAGCGACATTGAACCCGCCCGCAACCTGCTGGTGGAGGACGCCGAGCTCCACGTCCGACCAGCCCCGGTCCGCGAGCAGGGCGAGGATCTCCCCGTCCGGGAGGATGCCGTACAGCATCCGCTCGGGGAAGCGGGTGGCAAGGTCGCCCCCCGGCATCGCGACCGGTTCGAGGTGGGCGACCCGGGCAAGATCCGGCGCCTCGCCGGCAAATATCTCCCCGCCCCAGACCGTGCCGTCGTCGCCATACCCGACCCCGTCGATGGCGATCCCGATGCAGGGTTCCGTGGTCGTTGCCGCGATATGCGCCCGGTGGTGCTGGACGGGGACGAGTTCGATGTCGTGCTCCGATGCGATCTTCCGTGCGAACCGGGTGGAGAGGAACTGGGGGTGGAGGTCGTGCGCCACGACATCGAACTCAGCCCCGAGGAGGCGCTGCATGTTCCGGACAGTCTCCTCAAGGTACTCGAGCGTTGCCGGGTTCCGCACGTTGCCTACGTGGGGGGAAGTTATGGCAAAACCATCCTTGTAGATCGTCGCGTTCGCGTTCAGCTCGGGTCCGACGCCGAGGATGCAGCGGTTCCCGAGATCGATAGCGGTCCTCTTCGGGGCGATCCCCCGCGAGAGCCGGATGATATATCCTTTCCTCATCACCGAATCGTCGCACCGGTTCACGATGGCCCGGTTGTGGGTGAGGAAGAAGTCCGCGTCCCGGTTGAGGCGTGCCATCGCCTGGTCGGTCTCCGTGATCATGGGGTAGCCCGGCATATTCGCGCTCGTCATGATCAGGAGCGGGGACGCGAGTCTCGCGAAGAGGAGGTGGTGGAGGCCGGTGTACGGGAGCATGCAGCCGATCGTGTGGAGGTTGCTGATCGCGGCGTGTGCGGACGGGTCCCGCTTGTCGAGGACCACGATGGGGTGGACCGGGCTTGCGAGGTCCGCCCGTTCGGCGTCGGAGACACAGGCGACGGTATCGATATGGCCGGGGCGGACCATCACCGCAAACGGCTGCTCGATCCTCCCGAGCCGGTGCTTCAGCTCGCCCGCCGAGTTCTCGGTGCATGCGAGGTGGAACCCCCCGATCCCCCGGATGGCGAGGATCCTCCCGGCATCGAGCAGCTCCGCCGCCTCCGCCACCGGGTCGAGGCAGATGACCTTCCGCCCGGCGTTGTCGAGGAGCTCCAGCTGCGGCCCGCACTCCGCAGACGCGATGGTCTGGGCGTGGTGGCGCCGGGACTGCGGGTCCGCGTATTCACGGGCGCAGTCCGGGCACAGGGGGAACTCCGCCATCGAGGTCCGCTCACGGTCGTACGGGAGTTCCCGGATGATGCTGTACCGGGGACCGCAGTTGACGCAGGAGGTAGCCCAGTACTTCTCGTACCGGCCGCCGTTTTGGAAGATATCCCCAAGGCAGTCGTCGCAGAGCGCGATGTCCGGGGGGATCATGCCGGTCAGGGAGCCGGTCCTGCTCGGCAGGATTAAAAATCCCTCCGGCAGATCCCGGGAGAGAGGCCCAACCTCCACCGAGTCGATCCGCGAGAGGGGCGGGCCGCGGGAGATTTCGGCAAGAAATTCCTCAAAACGACTGCCCTGCGCAAGAATCTCCACCTCGCTGCCGAGGTTCTTTACCGTGCCGGAGATGCCGAGGGCGTGGGCCCGTGCATAGACAAAGGGGCGGAACCCGACACCCTGGACGATTCCCCGGACCGTGATTTTCCCCTTTTTTCGCATGGTTGTGCCGCAAAAATTTATTGATTCTCACGAACGATATAATTATAGGGTTTTTAACGTGCCGGGCCACATCCGAATTGTAAACGATCCTGTCGAGCTTGTTCCTCTCCTGATGACATTCAACGACTCCACGTTCAA
The DNA here is from genome assembly GCA_035515395.1 of Methanoregula sp. Lineage (GTDB taxonomy): Archaea > Halobacteriota > Methanomicrobia > Methanomicrobiales > Methanospirillaceae > Methanoregula. The sequence continues at coordinate 5,609 of DATJBJ010000008.1, forward strand.
GAAGGTATACGAACTCCTGAACAAGACGTGGATGACCGAAGAGGAGATCACGGCGCAGGTGGGTGAGGATCCGGTTGCCATGTGCATTCAGCTCCTCAAGAAAGGGAACCTCGTCGAGGAACAGTGGCGGATGCCCAAGCCCGGGAAGAAGCCGGAGAAGGAGTTCCGCGCGACCTACAACAAGTTCCGGGCGAATTTCCAGTGCAACCTCTCGGACCTCTCGGATATCATCTACATCTCGCTCTCCAACGACGAGAGCCTCCGCGATATCGTCGGGAAGATCGAAGACGAACTGGGCAGGGGGAACAGCTCCATCAACGACCTCTCCCGGAAGATCGGCGTCAGCCCGGTCTTCATCAAGGGGCTCGCCAAGCGGATCCCCCATATGGACGTCAAGGGACAGGGACTGGTGCTGCTTGACACAGGGCGGTAAGGATCCCCTCTATTCCATTCTCAGGAGCAAGCGCGAGGTCTCCCGGCTGCAGATCCTCGTGGAGATTGCGGAGCACCAGCCCGCGGTCCGGCAGCAGGAGATCGCCCAGAAGATGGGCGTCACCCCCCAGGCCATCTCCGAGTACATCCGCGAGATGGTCGACGAAGGAATGGTCTCTGCGAGCGGCAGGGGCAACTACGAAGTGACGAAGGCCGGGATCGAGTGGGTGCTCGAGAACGCCGAGTCGCTCGAGACGTACGCCCGGCACATCCGGCGGGACATCATCCAGCAGGTCTCGGTCTGGGCGGCGATCGCGGCAGAGGACTTAACGGCCGGCGACGAGGTCGGCGTGTACATGAAGGACGGTTTCCTGTACGCGGGCAGGGCCCCGCTCGATGCCTCCGGGACGGTCGTCGCGGACGCGAAGACCGGTACTGACGTAGGGGTTGCCCGGCTCAACGGTATCATCGACCACCGGGAAGGCATCGTCCACGTCTGCAAGGTGCCGCGGATCCAGAACGGGGGTTCCCGGAAAGTCAGGCGCGACCGGCTGCTCGGGGTCCTTTCGGGGGCCGGGATGGTGGCCGCTGTCGGGCTCGAGGCGTGGATAGCGCTGAACGCGGCGGGGAGGAAGCCCGACATGTTCTTCGGCGCCCGCGAGGGGGTCATCGAGGCGGCGTTCCACGGGATCGACTGCGCCATCGTCATCGTCGACGAGGAGTTCACCGATTTCTTAAAGCGGCTGGAGAGCGCGGGACTGCAGTACATCATCCACGACCTGATCGCCCCATGAAGATCATCGTCCAGCCCCAGAAGGGCGGCAGCTACAAGGTCCTCTTCCACGATGGCCGGAACGTCCGGGGTGCCGGCTTTGTCGAGCTGACGGAGACCCCCCGTGGCCACCGCCCGACGAAATACCGGGTAAGGTGGGGCGGGAAGAAGGAGTACAAGCACACCCCGTCCAAGGAGTTCGTCGCCCAGCTGCGGGAATCCGATGTCCGGATGGTGAAGCCGGACCAGCGGTTCGAGGCGTTCCTTGCCGATTTCCAGGTCCGGATCGGAACGGTTGATGCCTGCCGGATGTGCCTGCTGGACGACCAGCTCACGGTCCTGACACCCGAAAACTCGGTTGCGTTCGGGAAGGGGGAGAAGATCTGCCTCGACTGCGGGAGGCGGGAGCTGCGCCGGGAGGTCTCCCACCTCGGCAGGCTCGGGCGCGAAGGCATCGCCCATCTGGAGCAGCTCCTCCTGCAGTTCCGGAACCTCGACCGGGTACTCGCGACCCTCTCCCCCGAAAAGATCACGATGGAGGCGGCGATGTTCGACCGGCTCGAGGCCCACCCGGTCCTGAAGACGTCGGCCGTGGACGAATTGCCGCTTCCGCGCCCGTTCATCGAAGCGGCCGGCGTCACCCGCCTGATGCCCGCGCAGCAGCTCGCCGTCGAGGCCGGCCTCCTCTTCGGGAAAGACCTCCTCGTTGTCGCCGCGACCGCGAGCGGCAAGACGTTCATCGGCGAGATGGCGGGGATCAAGAGCTACCTCGAGGGCAGGGGCAGGATGCTCTTTTTGGTCCCGCTCGTCGCGCTCGCCAACCAGAAGTACGAGCGTTTCTCCCACCGGTACGGGAAATTTGCCAAGACCGCGCTCCTCACCGGCGTGAGCCGGCTCAACCTCCCCGAGACCCGGAAGATCGGGGAACGGGACCCCCGGTCCCCGATCGTCGTCGGCACCTACGAAGGGGTCGACAACATGATCCGCAGCGGGCAGAAGATGGCGAAGATAGCGACGGTGGTGATCGACGAGGTCCAGATGCTTGAGGACGCTGACCGCGGGCACCGGCTCGACGGGCTGATCGCGCGCCTCAAGTTCCTCTGCCCGCAGGCCCAGTTCCTGTACCTCTCCGCCACCATCGGATCGCCAAAGACGCTCGCAAAGAAGCTCAACTGCACCCTCGTCCAGTACGCCGACCGGCCGGTCAGCCTCGAGCGGTACCTCCTCTTCGTCGAACGGAAGCAGAAGATCCCTACCATAAAGCAGATGACGACCGACGAGTACAAGAGGACGTCGTCGAAAGGGTACCGCGGACAGACGATCATCTTCACCAATGCCCGCGTCCGGTGCCACACCATCGCCGACGCTCTCGGGATGCGGGCGGCCGCGTACCATGCCGGCCTCACCTCGCAGGAGCGCCGGGACGTCGAGACCCGTTTCCTCGAAGGGAAGCTGATGGCGGTGGTCACGACTGCCGCGCTCGGCGCCGGGGTCGACTTCCCCGCCTCGCAGGTGATCTTCGACGCGCTCGCCATGGGCCGCGACTGGCTCTCGGTCCAGGAGTTCAACCAGATGGGCGGCCGGGCCGGGCGGCCGGACTTCCACGACCTCGGCCGGGTCGTCATCCTGGCGGAGCCGGGCGGCTCCTATTCCCGCGAACAGCCGGGGACGGAGGAAGAGATTGCCATAAAACTCCTGAAAGGCGAGATGGAGGAGGTCGCGCCCGAGCACGACTTCGAGAAGAGCTCGGAGGAGTACGTGGCCAACGCGATCGCCTGCGACGGCGAGGAAGCGGACCTCGACCGGATCAACGACCTGATGGTGGGCAGCATGGAGCCGGTCCTCCCCGAGCTCGTCGCCCACCGGCTCGTGGAGAAGCGGGGGACGAAGCTCATCATGTCCCCCCTTGCGAAGGTCATGGCCGAGCACTTCATCGGCATGGAGCGGCTCCTGGAGATCGTCAGGCTCACGCAGGAGATGGACGATCCCATCGGTATCATCGGGGAGCTCGAGAGCGTGGATATCCGGCGCGAAAAGAAGCCGGAGGGAAAGAAGCCGCAGCAGGTCCGGCAGCACCCGGGCCCGCACCGGAACCCGGAAAAAGAGAAGCACCACCGGAAAAAACACCCGCACCGGTAACGCGACCCGGATGCCCCGGAACCGGGTGTGCAGATGGGAATCCATTTATAGCAGGCTCCAGATACCGGTCACCATGGATACCGCTGAGGACCAGGACATCGATGTCAGGAAGGATCTGCATCACCTGACCTCCACCCTTACTGCCGACGACCTCAAGCCCGAGGTGATGTTTGCCAGGAAGCGGGGCATCCGCTCGTGTACGCCGCCATTTACCTCGTCTGCCAACGGCAACGCGGTCAACGAGCGCCTGAAACGCGTCCCCCCGCCCGAAGCGGAAGAATAACGTACCCCCCGGCATGAAAAAAAACCGGTCTACACCGGCCTGGCAACGCAGACCCACCGATCGTAGATGGGGTCAACCGGGTTCTCCCGGATCTCGATCGTTCGGCCCGGTGCGCTTCCCCACTCCCGTATGAGCAGCGCCTCCTTCTCCGTGCCCACGGTGACGAGAGCCTCCCGCGTGATAGCGAACAGCTCCGCGAGGATCCGCTCCCACATCTCCATCGAGAAGTCGTTGATCTCGCCGGCCATGATCGCGATCCCCTTCGGGACCGGCTGCAGGTACCGGGAAGCGATCCTTGCATCGATCCACATCGTCTCTTCCGGGAGGAGGCGGTGCTCTGCGAGCCCCCGTGCAAGCAGCGTCTCGTCGTTGTCGTACGAGACCGGTGCAAAGCCAAGGTCGCGGAGCACGAGCGAACCGACCCCTGACCCGCAGCAGCAGTCCAAGCAGATCCCGCCGGCCGCTTTTCCCCATATGCCGGCGATGAGATCGCGGAGGATTGCCCTTCGGTCCGGGTTGAGGTCCTCCATCGCCGGCGGGACCTCGGCCATCAGCTTCATGCTGAAATACTCCCTGACTGCGGCTGTCCAGGCGGCCCGGTCCTCCTGCAGGATCTCGCCCGTTGTCCCTTCGAACTGCCCGATAAGGTTGGAGGAGGGTTTCCGGAAGAGGAAGGTTCCTGCTATCCAGCCGTCAGCTCCATGGAAGGCGAGGGCGAGGGGCTCTTCCTCCCCGTCGAGAAGGAGCCGTCCCTCGTCGATCTCGTAATCGGCGAGGATCGTGTTATACACGGGTCCGGGCAGCTCGGCAAACGACGGTTCAACGAACCAGACGGCGTCGACGCCGAGGATATCCGCGGCTCTCGTCACCGTCATGGCCCGCGCTCGATCCGCATCCCGTGCGGAGCGGAGATCGTCCCGTCGACCTTCGCCTCTTCGTGGAGGACGATGGAGTTCGCGATGACGTCGCCGAGGATATGGGCCCCTTTCCGGACATAGACCGTGCTGCCGCTCTCGACATTGCCGTGGACCGTGACGCCCGCGACGACCGTGATCCGGTTCCGTGCCCTGAGCGATCCGAAGATGACCGAGTCCTGTTTGACATCGATGGACCCGGCCCGGATGTTGCCGTGGAGCCGGCACCCCTTCCCGATCTTCATGGTGGAGGGTACCGCGAAGAGCTTCATGTTCAGTTTCGAGCGGGCGGGGATCATGAGGGGAACCTTCATCTTCTCCTCTTCCTCCTCGGAGAAGAGTTCGTCGAGGATCCGGTCCAGTTCCTTCTCGTTCTGGATCTTCAGGAGGGTCATCAGGTAGACGAGGATGAACATGAAGACCGGCATCGGGTTCCGGACCTCGATCTCGCCCCTGGCCTCGAACCCTTCTGCTATCTCGACCTTCTCGCCGATGTCGAGCGCGCCGGAGACCACGAGCCGCCCGCTGATCTTCACGCCTTCGCCGATGTACGCGTCCTGTTTTGCGATGACATCCCCGCCGATCTCGCTCCAGTTCCCGATCCGGACGTCGCCGTTTGCCCAGACGTACTCCCGGATCTTCGAGGACTCGCCGACGTAGACGTCCGCCCCCCGCAGGCCGTAGTCGATCTGGCAGAACTCGCCGATGACGATGTTCCGGTCGGTCTTGATGCTGTGCTCCTGCAGCTCCGTCCCGTCGGGCAGCAGGCAGTGCCTGTGCCAGTCCCTGACCTTCTCCGTCATCGGGCTCCCGCGGGCATTCACGCACCGTATTTGTGCGCCCTGTTGATCAGATCCAGCGCGGTCGGCAGGAGCGCGGATCCGGAGATCCGCAGGAGGCCGCCCTTTGCGCAGGAGTACTCGTCGAATCTGACCACGTCGTCCATCCTGACGCCTTCGCCCCGGATCAGGACCGGGACGGGATCGGCGCTGTGGTCCCGGATGGTACAGGGCGTGCTGTGGTCGGCGCAGACGATGATAACGGCGTCTTTGAGGCCGAGGAGCGGTTCGAGGGCGGCGTCAGCTCTCTCGATAAATTTCCGCTTCTGCTCCGGAAGGCCGTCGTGCCCGGACTCGTCCGCCCCCTTGATATTGACGAGGACAAAATCCCTGCTCTCCAGCTCGCGGATCGCAGCCGAAACTTTTCCGCAAAGATTGCTGTCCTGCGAACCGGTGATCCCCGGGACGGGGACGTGGACGAGACCGACCGCACTCCCGATGCCGGTGATGAGGCTTGCCGCGGAGATGACGCATCCCGAAAGCCCGTACTTCTTTTCGAAAGGCTCGAAGGCGCCCATCTCGCCGGCCCCCCGTATCAGGACCGCGTTTGCCGGGTTCTGCCCCGCCTTCACCCGGTCCCGGTTGAGCGGGTGGTCGTGGAGAATCCCGGCCGACTGCCGGATGAACTCGTTGCAGACCGCCGCCGTCCTCTCATGTTCCGGGCCCGGGCGGACCGCAGTAATGGTGAGGGGCGCCACCCCTTCCTTCTTCGGGTCGTTGGAGGAGACGCAGTGGCCGAGCCCGGGGCCTTTGAGCGCGAGTGCGGCGCGGTGCCCGGCGCCCGACCGGTAAATGAACCCGACACCAAACTTCGAGAGATCGACCCCGTCCTGGATCGCGCTGCTCAGCGCCGCGGTATCGTGGATTCGCCCGGCCCGGCGGTCGGTGACGAGCCCTTCGCGGGAGACCGTCGCATAGTTGCACCGGAACCCGATCATGCCGGGCTCCATGTGGATGCCGGTACCCTCGCACTCGAGCGGCCCGCGGCCGGTGTAGTATTTGTGCGGGTCGTACCCGAGGAGGGCAAGGTGGGCGGTATCGGATCCGGGCCGGATGCCCGGCGCGATGGTGTCCATGATGCCGCAGATCCCCTCGGCGGCGAGCTTGTCAAGGACCGGGGTGTAGGCGGCGGCAAGGGGGGTTGTGCCCCCGAGTTCGGGGTTGGGGCGGTCAGAGACACCGTCAAGTACCAAAAAAAGGATCTTCCGGGCGGTCATTGGTATGGAATGGTTGGGTGCGGGGATTTATTAGGTTTCCCCGGTGCCCACCGTTCCCGAAGGGAAGGGTGGGCAGGAGAAGAACCCGTAAGGTTCTTCGACTTGCGCTAGAGAACCGTTCCCGAAGGGAAGGGTGGGCAGGAGAAGAGCTCGAAGAACCCAGACAGGAATACAAATCTATTGTGAATGTGCTGCCCCCCCGCCCCCTCCCCTCTGAACTCCCGCCACTGGCAGGTAGTTCAGAGGGCGGGGGACCCGAGGTAATTGTGTCTTTTGTCTCGTCAGGAATAAACGCTTTATCCCTACCACCTGAACACTACTGGACTGGATGGATATTGATAGCAATTGGAGTTGTTGCAATGGGAGTATGCATCCCAATCAGTAGAAAATTGTAAATTTCAGAGTTGATTGTGTAATTTCTGACTAGTTCGTCTCGTTCTCGGGAGTCTGATGACCCCTCGGAACCCGAAAGAACCCTTACGGGTTCTTCCCGTCCTCAAAATTCTTTTGCTCATTTTTCAAAACCCCCTCCGGATTTTTTTAAGGTAACCCACTATCCCCCTCCGGTTTTTCGGAAGATACCCCCCCTACCTGTGGTGTAAAGTGACATCATGTCTTTTCGGGGGATTCAATTACATCGCGAGACGTTCTTATAAAAAGGAGCAAATTTACAAAATCCTTTGCTTATACGAAATCATTCAAATTTGTATTTTCTTGTTTGGGTTTAGTTGAAATAATCTTTACAAATTGCTTTAATTCTTCTGGTTTTACCGACTCTTTATGCCCTAAATAATCAATTACAGATTCTTCTGATCTAACAAGTTCACGTTGAATCTCAAACTCTTTATTTAATTCAAAAGAGTTGGTGTAATTTGATAAAAACTTTGGATGATTCCAAATCAAACTGTCAGTAAACTTGTATTCAGAAT
>DATJBJ010000009.1:0-21597 GCA_035515395.1 Methanoregula sp.
CTTCGGCATCACGTTCCGGCCCGAGTTCGCCGCCCTTGCGATGGCGCTCAGCTCAGTGACCGTAATCAGCCTATCGCTCCTGCTCAAAACGTATATACCCGAAGCGAAGAAAGGAAGGTAGATCAGGAGGACGAATAACTATGGCAATCGATCCGATCTGCAAGATGGCTGTCGATGAGAAGACTGCGAAGTTCACGACCGAGTACAAAGGAAAAAAATATTACTTCTGTGCGCCGGGCTGCAAGAAAAAATTCGATGCCGACCCGGCAAAGTACTCCTGACACCGGCCCTGTCTTTTTCCGTATCATTGAACGCGGGGACCTCGAAAGGCTCCGGATCGGCCACGGTGCCGGTGTACCGGCAGATCCGCGTAACGGGCCACCGTGCACCGGCACCCGACACCGGCGGGTGAAATTCCGGGGAAGCATTCCCGCAGAAATCCTTTAAAAATTATTCGATCATTATCCTCGATTTCTTCTCCTGTTTTGCTTTCTTGAGGTGGACCTCGAGGACGCCATTCTTGAAGGTCGACTTTGACCCGTCGTAGGTGACCGGAGAGGGGAGAGGGATGACGCGCTGCAGGGACCCGAACCTCCGTTCGTGGAGGTAGTACCCCTCCTTCTCCTCCCGGGTCTCCTCACGCCGCTCGCAGCTGACCTTCAGCGCGTGTGAGTTGATCAGCTCGAGGGAGATGTCCTTCTTGTCGATCCCGGGGATCATGTCGGCCGTTACGATAACCTCGTCATCGTGCTCGACCACGTCAACCTTCATCTCGTGGCGGAAGGGTGCCGGCATCCGGGAACCTTCCCCGGGCGGCAGCAGGGGCATGTCCGCGGGGGGAAATGCCTGCTGGAACATGGAGTTCACGTACTCCCGCAGGTCGTCGAGCTCGTCAAAGATCGATCTCTGATAGGGTCTTGCCATGAACGAATCCTCCATTTCATCTGTCCGGTGGCATCCGCCACCCGGCCAGCTGCCGGATGGTATTCCCATAAATTAAAGTTTTTGGCGGCAGATCCCCGGCCCTGAGAGAAGCGCTGCGACGCAGTTCCCGGGCGGCACCATTTGTGCCTCCGTTTGGCCGAGCGGGGAATACTTTTTGTGGAATGAAGCCAATGGAGGGCCATGCGATGGGTTGCAACGTACAAGGGCGGATCGCACCTCAACCGGGCAGACGGCCTCTTCAGTATCGGCCGGATCCGTAAGCTCGGGTATCGCCCCGGGAGCAGCGGCAACTGGCGCTATCTCGGCATTGTCCTCGAACCCGAGGGGTATGTTATCTACGAGACGAACCTCGACATCGAGGAAAGGCCGTCGGATCCGGCTGCCCTCCGGGTCTGGCGGGCAAAGTACCTCGAGCTCCTCCGGAGAGTTATGCTTGATGTCATAACAGAGCTCGACAAGGAGGGTGCAGGGGCAGAGATCGTGGATCTTATGGCGAGGTTCGGTTTCAGGGAAACCTGAACCGGGCCCGGCAGCCCGGCCGCAGACCAGGTTTTCACCGGGTGAACAATGTTGCCGGCAGGTTGTTGTCACCGGACCTGCGACCCTCCGAGGCCCCGGACGGGAAGCGTTTTCCCGGCCGGTGCCTGCCGGGTCGTCAGAACCGGCGCAACATCCTTCATTCGCCAGCGGGCGGTACAGCTCTTTTCACCAGCACCCTTAAATGGTCCGGAGCGTATCAACGTCAAAGAATGAGGTGAATGCGTGAAAGCGGTCCATATCGTAACGGCGCTCCTGGCAGTATCGGTCCTGGTAAATATCGGGTTCATCGCAGCCTACAACCCGTACGAACAGGCACGGATCTCCAGTCTCGTGGCAAAGACGAGTTCGCTGAGCGTCCAGAACATGGAACTCCAGAAACAGCTGAACTCTGCGAATATCAGCCTCACAAATGCCGCAAGCCAGCTCGATTTTTACCGGTCGCACCTCTCGGGCCCGGAGGAAGTGAACGAAGGTTTTGTTACCGGCATCACGAGCTCAGCGACGATGGAAGCCCCGGCGGTGAGCCAGCAGGTGGAGCTCGTCCAGAACGGTCCCTTCGTTACCCAGAACGTGATCACAAACGGCTCGATCATGAACATCTCGGTCGATGTGCAGCCCGGTAAGGGGCGGGTACTCGTGGATACAACCCCGCTCATGGGGATCGTCTTCCAGGATGCCGCGAACACCGCGGTCTTCGTTGCGCAGAACAAGACCGGCAGGGACCTGAGCGGGAGCGATGTCCTCTTCTCGATCCAGGCCGACAAGGCTATCGATTCTGTCGACGGCCCGAGCGCGGGGGCACTGATGACCCTCGTCTCTATCGCGGCGCTCGAGAACCGGCACATCAACGCTTCGGTCACCCTGACCGGCACCATCGACTCCACCGGGCACGTGGGGGCGATCGGCGGAGCTGTCGAGAAAGCGGCTGCCGCTAAGGCAAGCGGCCTCACCACCTTCCTGATGCCGCTCGAGAATAAGGATCTCACCGTCTACACGCAGCAGTCGGTCGACTACGGCGGGTACGAGCTCATAGAGCAGGTACCTCAGTCAGTCCCCGCAAAGGAATATATTGAGAAGAACGTGGGGATCAACGTTGAATATGTAGATAATATCGACGACGTCCTTGCTGACGCTCTGACCTGAAATCGATCTTTTTTTGGGATATCGCGGGACGGCCGGTTCTCATGAGACGCGCATCGCGGGAATAATTTTCAAAAATTATCCGGTGTCCGCCTTAAAATTCCTGCTCTGATCTCCCGCCGGAGATCTGGCGTGCCGTTCACGGCGGAAACGGGATTTCCTGTGGGGAATACTATTAAATATTCGCTTGGAGTTTATTCACCCGCGTATTCCCTGAACCACGAGGATCTCCAAAACGAAGAGGAGCTCCCGGATTCGCCATCGGGGTACGAAACAGGGCACATGACAGGTGGCGGAGATGAACGATCAGCTTCAGTCGAATAAAAAGATGGTGCGGGAATTTTACCATCTCTCCCTGAACCTCAGGAAACCCGAAGAAGCGGTGGCAAAATACCTGGGGCCGTACTACCGCCAGCATAACCCGGGCGCGGGCGACGGCCCCGAAGCGTTTATCGGGTTTGTAAAGGGGTTCACCGCGGCATTCCCCGGCCTGTCCTTCGATTTTAAAAGGATCATCGCTGAAGGCGACCTGGTCGCGGTCCACAGCCACCTGGTCCGGCAGCCCGGAGACCGCGGGGTTGCGGTGATGGACATCTTCCGGGTGGAAAAGGGGAAGATCGTCGAGCACTGGGACGTGCTGCAGGAGATCCCGGAATCGGCAGCCAATACCAACACGATGTTCTAGGGAGAGAAGAGGATGCACGGGGGGTATCTCGGATGGTAAACAGGGGATGGCAGCTCAGGATGAAGCGGACTGTCGAACGGCTCTTTAAGGACAGCTGCAATCGTCCCCTGAGGGGTATCGAGCGAGCGCTCGTCCCGCTGGGGTTCAGGGAGGTCGGGGCGGACCCGGTCGCGATCGCGTTCGAACACCCGGAGATGGAACTCTACCTTGAGATCGGGCTCGGGGACGCACGCTGCGTCCACAGCTACCTGCTGGTCACCTTCGAGGAGAAGGGCAGGAAACGGCGAAAATTCCGATGGTGACCCGGCCGGTTGTCCGGTGAACCCGACCGACGGGTGCAGGAACCGACTGCCTGTCTGACGGGGATTGTCCCCCCGGATTATTCCTGAGAAGTCCACCCGTTCAAGGGCAGCTGCAGCGGGGGGGCCGGAACATATAAGAAGGGGGTGCCGAGAATACCTGACCGTCCATGGTCTCGGTCGCCTCCCGAAGAAAGGTGCTCCTCGCCGCAGCGCTCGGATCATCCCTCGCCCCGTTCATGGTCTCTGCGCTGATCGTCGCCCTGCCGACGATCGGAAAAGAGTTCGGGGCAGATTCGGCCTCCCTTGGCTGGGTGACCAACATCTTCTTCCTCTCCGCCGCCGTCTTCCTCGTCCCTCTTGGCAGGGTCGCAGACGAGACCGGCATCAAGCGGATCTTCACGCTGGGGATTGCGGTCTACGCGGTCTCTGCTTTCCTCTGTGCCCTGGCGCCCGATATCCGCGTTCTTGTCATGGCGCGCTTTGTCACCGGCGCCGGCGCGGGGATGTGCTTCGGTACCACGATCGCCCTGGTCAGCCTCGTGTATCCCGACAGGGAACGGGGAAGGGCGATCGGCATCAACGTGACTGCGATGGCAGTCGGGTTCCTCCTCGGGTTTTTTCTCGGGGGGATCCTGACGTATTACGCCGGCTGGCGGAGCATCTTCCTGGTAACCATCCCGCCGGAGATCCTCATCATCGCTCTGGTTCTCGCCCGCATCCCGGGCGAGTGCGAAGTACCCCGGAAAAGGGCGTTCGACCCGGCCGGGATGGTACTCTACGGGATTACGCTCTTCTTCCTCATGGCAGGTTTCTCCCTCCTTCCCCGTACAACCGGAATCCTGCTCGGGGGAGCGGGCTGCGTCTGCGGAGGGTTATTTGCCCTCCAGGAACGCCGTGCAGAAAAACCGCTCCTCGACATCGGCACGCTCGTCAACAACCGGACATTCGTCACCGCAAACTTCGCGGCCCTCCTCTTTAATACCTCGAATTTCGGGGTATTGTTCCTGATGACCCTGTACCTCCAGTCGGTGCGGGGGATCGATGCCCGGCTCGCTGGCATCATCCTGCTCGTCCCCATCATCTTCATGGCCGGGCTCTCCCCTTGGGCCGGCAGGCTTGCAGACCGTACAGCGCCAAGGATCGTGATCGGGGCCGGGGTTGCGTCGACATCCCTTTCCCTTGTCCTTCTCACAACTCTCGGTGCAGAGACCCCCCTTCCGGTCGTTCTCGTCGCGTTGATCCTCGTCGGGACCGGGATCGCGTTGTTCCAGTCCCCCCTGGTGAGGACACTGGTGAATTCGGTACCCCGGCGGATCTATGGCCTTTCGTCGGGAATGGTCGAGACCATGCGGCTGGCGGGGATGACGTGCAGCATCGCCCTTGCACTCATCGTTTTTTCCTTCTCCGGGGGAGGAGGGGCGGGTCCTGCCGGCGATGTTCCGGTGTTCCTCTCCGGTCTCCATACCATTTTTATCGCGATGCTCGCGGTCTCGTTCGCTGCATTCATCCTCGTGGCAACGCTGAAAGGACCGGCCGGGGCGCCGCTCCCGGAAAAAAACGGCGGGGGATCGTGAGCGATCCTCCCTGCTCTGCGAGAGAGGAATCCGGTGGGACACTACAGGATCCGGCAGCGGTTTCCTGGCGGATGAAAACAGCGGGCTGCCAAACCTGCCTCAGGAGACTGCAGCAGCGGGCTGCACGATCATCCGCTCCGTGATAAAACCAGAGGAAGGGTCTGTCAGGTGAAAGACAATATCCCCGTGCCGGCGCCGGCAGGAGCAAGGCGCCTTCAGGCGGTCTGGCAGCACCCCTGCGGGGTTGCGCGGACCCTCCGCCGCCGCCCGTCGACCTCGTAGTACGCGGGATGCTCGAGAAGATCGAGCACATTGATCTTCATATCGACCAGCTCGGAATAGGAGAAGAAATCGTGCCTGATCTCTCTGCCTTCTTTCCAGGTAACGTCAATCCCGTAATCCTCACGGACCGTCGCTACGATCTCTTTCATAGCCCTCCCTCTGGCGGCTGAAGCTATATGAAATTTTTCCTTAAAGGAATGCGCACGAGCTGCCATGAATGGCCTTCCGCCCCGGTTCCCGTCTTCCGGCGTCCTGCCTCCCCTAATGGTGGAAATATTTATATGAAGAAAAAGGGAAATCCTGCAGATCCTCAGGCGAGGGAGGAGAAGAGACGGGGAGCTTCCCCGGCCCCGGATCCCGACATGCTGGAGAGGCACGCCAGGCCGGGGATTTCAGGATCGGAGATCTTCCGGCCTCAGTAACGCCACAAGCGCTTCGAGGGTTGCCATCTCCCGCCGGATGGTCTCTTCGTGCAGGTACTCCCGCAATTTATACTCGAACTTCTCGAGATACTCCTGCCTGATGGTCCGGTCCGGCCCGAACTTGTTCCTGAGCAGCGACTGGAGTTCTTCCAGATCGGCCTCTGTGAGCCGCTCGACAAGAGTTGTCCGGTACTTGACCATGAGCGCTGCCTTGAGGCCGGCATCGGTCGCATTCGCAGCAATGTCTGGCGCCTGGAGATGCATCGTTATCCGTCCTTCAAAAAAACCCGGCCGCCCGGGCCGTTACTCCTCTCCTGTTTTCAGCGCCGACTCCGCGATACGGCGTACATACACGTTCTCGTCGGCCATTGCGGATTTGAGGTGATCACGGCTCTTTCGGTCCCCGATTGCCATGAGCACCAGCGCCGCCCCCATTCGCACGTTCCAGTCCCTCTCCTTCAGCGCCTGACCGAGCCGGTCGGCGGATGCCGGGTCGCGGATCCTGGCGAGCGCGCCGATCGCATGGCGCCTCACATCGGCATTGCTGTCGCGGAGGAGGTGGAGCAGCGGACCGGTGGCCTCGTGTCCCCCCATCTTCCCCAGGGCATCTGCAGCCCGCATCCTTACCGCCCAGTCCCCGTCACGAAGGGCCGCGATGAGCTCTCCGACCGCCTTCCGGTCCCCTATCTGCCCGAGCGCCCAGGCCGCCCGCAGCCTGACAACGCTGTCACCGTCGCCGAGTGCCCGGATCAGCGCATCGACGGCAGGCGTGCCGATCCGTGCCAGCGCAAACGCCGAGGCCCACCGGACCGTCTCGTCCTTATCAGAGAGGTCCCGGATCAGTTCCTGAATATTCGAAGTCTTCTCGTCCACAGGCACACCAGCCCCCGGGTCACCAGGACCACAGCAGATCTGCAAAATGGCTCGCAGGAAAGCCCGGATACTATCCCCTTCACGCCTCGCGACATATATATATTTAACGCAGGAGACGGATTGTCTTGATACGGCCGTGCCTGCATTTGCCGGTTAATCCTTCGGTTGCAGGCAGCCGGACCGGGAGGAACCCGGCTGCAGAAAAACCAAAACAGCCGGCAGTGGCAGACCGGGCGGGTCGTTTCCGGGAGGAGACGATGGTGGACGGGGTTATTGCATACCTTGACATGGAGTTCGGCGGCATCTGCGGAACGGGGCAGCGGATGAAGGTCCCGGTAGAAGCAGGAGCGGTGATCCACGATGAGGGTACCGGCTCGGTCTGCTTTGCCGGCAGGGAATTTTCAAGCCCGATGGATGTCACGGTATGGAAGAACGTCACTGACGATCTCGGCAGGACGATTGGAAAGGATCCCCGCACCATCGGCCCGGATCGGGGGATCTCCGGGGAAGCCGGGATGAGGAGGGTTCGGCTCGACCGCGAAGGACTGAAGCTGGCGCTGAAGAGCACGCGTGCGGTGCACGCAGAACTGAAAAAATTCATGCACGGCCTCAACGGGTGCGGCATCACGACACTCGTCTTCTATGCTGCCGATTACGAGCTGGCCGCGCTCCGGCAGGCGCGGGTGAACCTGGCCGGTTTTCTGATCCGGGATCTCCAGGAGGAGATCCGGTCCCGGTACTCACGGAAAGATGTCCTCTCCCTCGACCGCCTGTCGTACATCACCGGGTTTGCGGCCGTTGACGGCTGTTTTTCGTCCCGGCACTTCCGGTTTACCGTGCCTCAGGCGTTCCGGCACCGGATGAAGCCCCACGATGCCATCGGCGACGCTGCACGGATTTTCCTTGCTGCCAGGGAATTTGAGTGCTATCAGGACGAGCTCGGAGGGAAGATCGGCGAGTATCTGAAATTGTGCGAGAGCCGGGAGAAGAGAGGCACGACAGAGGAGACCTTCTGATACGGCTTCCGGCGATCCATCCCGGGCACCCGTATGATTGCCTGCGGAGCGGGTGCCTCCGCAATTCGGCCGGACCAGCTCAGGCGGTGGCTGCAGGGCGCCCAATCATCCGGATTGCGGGGAGATCGGACGGTCGCTCTTATTGAACTCGAGCAGGAGATTTCCATCCCCGCCATAGATTCGGAGAGTATCCGGGCTGAACCTGATCAATTCAGCCTTTGGCAGGTCGGAGAGGAACGCGTGCTCCATCTCCGTCCTGCCGGTATCATTGCAGGCGATCCCCGTCCCGACCGGGGGTCCTATCCGGATCGCGTAATCCGTAACCGAATAATTCGCCGTGTACCGGTTGCAGCCCGAGATCCCGATCACCTGCCCGTTCGTCCCGAAGTCCGCGGTGATGCTGCCTTCCGGGACAACGGGCACCAGCGAACCGTTCGCGCCGGCGTACCCGGTCAGCACCCATCCGGTCTTGGTCATCTCCGCCCCCGCCGCTGCCCGGATCCCGGGCACGTTGGCGAAGATCACCAGCGCCACGAGAATTCCCATGAGGACAAGAAGCACAACGACGGGGATTTGCTGCCTCCATCGGGACTCCGTTCCTCTGAAAGAATCCCCCCCGTCCAGAACATCACCTTCCCTGGCTGTCCCGTCCGCCACTCCACCCGGTTCCGACTCAGGGCCGGCCATACATCCTGTCCGTAAGGATAAGGCTGCCATCAGCATGAATGCTTTGCGATCGTGCAGAAAAAAGGCCCGGAGCTGCTGATTACCGGTGTTTCAGTCTCCTCAATCCGGCAGCACTATTTTTCCAGCCGGAGCTCGTACAAAGCTTCATGGATCTCACCTCGCTGAAACGGTGGACCGGCGTCTTCCTCGGCATACTCTCCGCAATCCTCATCGGTTCCGCAGCGGCCCGAGCCTTCGTGGAGATGAGCGGCCTCACCGGATGGCCGGCGTTCATCACCGACTTTACCCTGTACGCTGCCGTATTATTCGCGCTCCTCGCGCTCTATGAAAGGATATTCCGCTTTGGGTTCTTCCGTTTCGGTCCCTCCTGAAAAGAGACTGCGCACCGGACTTTCTACCGGCATGGCGAGGGGTTTTGGGGTATACCTGCAGCCGGTATCCGAAAGCGGGAACCGGAAGCCAGTCCCGGCCATACGTTACCGCGGATATCTTTGAGGAATCCGGAATATCCCTGGCCCGGACAGGGAAAAAAATGCGAAAAGTGCGGACCGATCCCCTGACCGGTACCGTTTTTCCGAACGGCCGGTTCCGGAAACATTCCCATGGGAAAGCGCGGGGGACAGGATAAATTTTGTAGTAGAGGCACCTATGGGACTATATATGTCCGCAGGGGAAGTTTTCCCCAATAATCTATAGGTGAAACAGTCATGGATATGAAACTGTCATGCCTCATCAAAGGTGCAATCGCAATCATCTTTGGCCTCCTCGCACTCCTGCTTCCCGGACCTGTAGGTACGACATTCATCGGATTATTCTGGATCTTCATCGTGTTAGGGGTCATTGTCTTTCTCTTCCTCGCCACGACATCCCGGGCCGACGAATCGATGTTCTGGTTCGGCCTGTCGGCGGTCTTCGTTATGGTAGGAGTTATATCGGTCCTCATTCAGGCAATCGTGACGAATATATTCCTCCTCATCGTTGCAGGGATCGCATTCTATTCCGGGTTCTCCGATGTCCTCTTCGCCCTCGAACATCCGAAGACAAAATATGTACTGATATCCGGGATGTTCCTCGTCACCGTTCTTATCTTTGGAGTCCTGATCAGGTACTATCCGACAACTCTCGACCCGACGATTATCGGGTGGAGTCAGATTATCCTTACCATTCTTGGGGTCTTCGCCATCGTCTTCGGGATGTTCTCGATCCTCATCGGTGTTTACCCGGCTCCCGACCAGCTCCCTCCGGAGCAGGCGGGACCGACCTGGAGATCCCCGCCCCAGACACCGCCACCGGATGACCCGGCATCCGATTCACCCGACCCCCCGAGCGGCTGCGGGGTTTGCGACCAGGACGATAACGAGTGAACCATCATTTTTTCTGACACTTTTCTCCACGAAAGCACGATGAAGCAGTACGATGTCGTTGTGATCGGTGCGGGCCCGGCGGGCAGTGCCGCAGCGGGCGCATGCGCAGGTGCCGGGCTTTCGGTCCTCTGTATCGAAGAACACGGGACCATCGGCTGGCCCGTGCAGTGCGCCGGCCTCCTCTCGAATGCCGCTTTCACGGAATGCCGGGTCTCGGACCGGCCGGTCCTCAACCGGGTCTCCGGTGCCCGGATCGTGTCGGGCCGGGGAAGCGAGCTCCTCATCGATGCGAAGATCACAAAGGCGCTGGTCGTCGACCGGTGCGCCCTCGACCGCGAGATGGCGGAAGCGGCGGCGGATGCAGGCGCGGAGTTCCGGCTGAAGACTGCCGTCTGCGGGGTCTCGGGAACTGCGGTCTTTACACGGGGGGTCAACGGCCACGAGGAGTTCGCGTTCCGCATCCTCATCGCCGCGGACGGCCCCCGCAGCACGATAGCCCGGCTCTACGGGATGAAACGGGCAAGACGCTATTTTTCCGGGATACAGGCAGACATGCCGCACGACTGCGATCCCCGTTTTGTCGGCGTCTATCCCGACGCGTCGCCGGAGTTCTTCGGCTGGACGATTCCCACGGGGGAGGGCCGTGTCCGCGTCGGCCTCTGCGGCACGACCAGCGTGCCCGAACGGTTCGCGGCGTTTGTCCGGCAGTTCGGAAGTTCGTCCGTCCACCTGGTGACCGGGACGCTCCCCCTCGGCGTGATGCCGAGGACATACGGGAGGAGGACGCTGTTTGCCGGGGACTGCGCCGGGTTTGCAAAGCCCACGTCGGGCGGGGGAGTGTACACCGGCGTCCGGGCCGCCCGCCACGCCGCTGCGGTGGCCGTCACCGCCTGCGAGACGGACCGGTTCGACGACCGCGCGCTCGCGGACTATGAACGGCGCTGGAAAGAGGACTTTGGGAGAGAACTGGAGTCCGGGTTCCGCCTCCTCTCGATGCGCCGGAAGATGTCACCGGAGCAGATCGACACGATGATCCGGGCTTTTAACGACCCCGCCGTTCTTTCCGTCATCATCGATCACGCGGACATGGACCGGCCTGCCGCGATCGCCCGGCTCCTGCTTAAAAAACCGGCGGTGCTCTCCTGTCTCGGGACGCTGATCTCCTCGGGGATCCGCTCGTATCTCGGCTGAAACCCAGGCATCCCAGCGGGTATTTTAGTGCCGGCCCGGATGCGGAGAACACCGCTTTCCTGCCGCACTCTCCATGGTCCGGAACCCCCGAAACTATTATGCCTGCCTGTGCAGATCGACCCTCTCATGCTTCCCCTGTCCCGGCTCATGCTTATTCCTCTCCTGCTCTTAATCGCGTGTGCAGCAGCAGCTCACCAGCCGGACACCGCAGGCGGCTGCCGGGCGGTTCCCTGCGGGCCCGCCCGGGATCAGGCTGTCCCCTGGACCGGTTCCCCCCTGACTTCGCCCGCCGCGGCTGTCAGCATTAACCTGAACACGAATCCTGTTCCCGCGGGAATCCTGTACGTGTACGTCACTCCCGGGGGCGGGACGGTCTGCATCGGGAGCGGGGAGTGCCACAACAACGTCGGCGTACCCGCTGGCATGGGAAGCACGCAGTTCACTGTGCCCGGGAACAGTTACCAGACCGTCACGGTCAAAACAGACGGGTATGAGGACTACTCGGCGCGTGTGTACGCTGCTGCAGGGCAGATCACGACCGTGAACATCGCCCTGGTGCCGAATATCCGGCCGACTGGCAGCATCCAGGTCAGTTCAGAGCCGTCCGGTGCAACCGCGTGCGTCGACGGTTCAAACTGCACCATGACGCCGGCGACCTTCTCCGGGGTATTATCGGGCACGTACCATACGGTCACCGTTACACTGAACGGGTTCCTGTCGTACTCGGAGGATGTTTACGTCGTGGTGCAGGAGACGTACACGGTCAACGCCGTCCTCCGGCCCTCCGCCACACCTTCCGGTACGCTTCAGGTCCCGGCAGGCCCGGCGGAGATCACTACCGGACCACCCGGGCCATCGGTCGTTCCGACTACCCTGCCGGAGTCGGCCCCTCCTGTCACACCCCTGACACCACAGGCCGGTACAGGGTATCTTGTACCGGCGGCCGCGGCAGGATGCGCTATCGTGCTTTTCTCCCGCGGGAAGAGGCGCTGATGCCGGAGCTCACGACCCGGTCGAACGAGCGGTTGCCGGAATAACGGCTACAGCCCCGCGACGATGAGATAATGGTACGGCCCGGCGTCGGAGACGGAGCGGATCCTGAATCCTGCGGATTCGATGAGAAGCCGGGCCTTGCCTGCTGAAAACCTTTTCCAGAGGGGCGGACCTATCCCCGTCTCCCGGTCAATCCAGTCGAGATCGATTAAGAGACCGGTAGGGCTGAGCATCTTTTTTGCATTCCGGATTACCTGCACCGGATCAGAGAAGTCATGGAGGTCGATGCCGAAGAAGACCCGGTCTGCACACCCGTTACAGACTATCGCTTCCTCAGCAGCTTTCACTTCCGTGACCAGGTTGCCAAGGCCACTTTGCACTGCCGTGTCCCGGAGGCGTTCAACGGCGCTTCTGTCGATGTCGACTGCATAAACTTTCCCCGCCGCACCAACCCGCCGCGCTGCCGGCAGGGCGAAGTACCCGTCGCCGCATCCCACGTCGACGAACGACATCCCCGGCAGGAGCCCGATGGTATCGAAGATCTCCTCCGGATGCTGCCATTTCTTCCGTTCCGGGTCCTCCGGTCTGAACTGCACGGGATCACCCTCCTGCCCGCTCATTGCTGCGGTTTTCCCGGGAGGATCTTTTTTGAAGCCCCCAGGTGAGCGATCCGGGCGGCGGATCGTCCGCCGAACGGTCTACCGGGCGGCAGGATCGATCTTCCTGAGCGTAATATCCAGGACACCGCGATGCACGCGGTAATGGCTGTGGATGATATCGGCAGGGTGATCGAGAAGGATGGTGGCAACTCTTTCACCGATAAAAATGCGCACCGCATCCCGGGTAATGTCGACCCAGGCACAGCTCTCTGTCTCCTTCGGCAGGCCGACGGTGATGTATACGAAATTGTCCGATTCGATGGATTCGTACTGGAGCCTGCGGTCATCGCCGTCCCCGATCACGCGGAATATCACCGGGGGCTTGGACGGCCCGCGGGGTACCAGCACGTACCCTGCCACCGTCTTCCCCCCCACCCCGGGCATCCTCCTGATGAACTCTTCGACAATGCACGATATGCTGCGAAGCAGCTCATCGCCGGCATTGTCTTCCCCCTCTGTCATCCGGCCACCTCTTCTTCGCAGGATGGTGCAATAAGCGCATCCGGTTGATAAATCCTTTGACCCCCCCGTCTCCCCGCTCCGATAGGGTCGCCGCGGAAATCCGGCAGCAAATCCACGGAAACGCCTGAGCGGTTACCCCCCGGCCGGTGACGGTTCCGCGTCGTTCTCGTCCGGCAACACCACCGTCTTCCAGCTCACCCTCCCCTCATCGACTGCCTTTTTGATGAGGAGCTCCTCCCGGGTGAGCCGCCCTTTCCCTTTCTTCACCTCGACAAGCACCACGGCAACCGAATCCGCCCCGTCGTCCTTCGCCCGGGTGTACCCGTTGAAGACGATAAAATCGATCGGATTCCCGATAAACCGGGCATCGGCATGATTGTAGGGAAACCCCGGGAGGAACGGCGCGATCTGCTCCGAGATCCTGCCCTTCAGGGTCGACCGGGAACGGTTGACGGAGTCCCTCCGGATCTCTCCCGCGCATTCGTCCTTCCAGCGCTGCAGATCGTTCCGGGCCCGGTCTTCTATCAGGCAGGTCCTCAGCCGGAAGTACAGGTATGCGATGGCGATGCCCGCGATGAAGGCGAGCGGGATGAGCAGGAGATCTTCCGGGGTCATATTTCTTCACCGTTTTCTTACGTCCATGGTTTTCCGGAGGGCAGATAAAGGGCAGGATCCGCGGGGTGAAGGTGAAGGAAACAAGGTGGCTCACCGGATCCCGGCGGATACGTTGCCGGTATTGACGATGAACGCCGGAATGAACCGGGAGCCCGCGGGCCCGGGGCCGGAGCCTTCCGTCCGCCCCCTAGGTCCCTTTCATGAGGTTCCTCTGCTGGATCAGCTTTGCGCCGCCAATGAAGAGGAAAATAACGACCAGGAGGACGATGATATCGACGTACGCCGGGTAGACCGCGTCGCCGTTGATCCCCCCATGGAAGAGGTCGACGAGGTAAGTGAGCGGCGAGAGAGAGGTAACCAGCCATTCCCAGCCCCCGAGCTGGTTGAGCGGGATGAAGATGCCGCTGGCAAAGATGAGCGGGATCCTGATCAGGCTCGAGAGCATCATGACATTGGAGGGGTTGCTCATCGCCGGGGAAGAGAGGAGGGTACCGAGTGCGGCAAAGACGAACGCGCCGAGAACCAGTGCCGCCGCCAGCAGCCCTGCATGCATGAGGGAGAGGCGGAGGACGAACGTCGCGGCAATCCAGACGATCGTGGTGATGACCATGCCGAAGATTGCTCCCGCCAGGATGTCGCCGAGGATGACGCTTTCGAGGATGACGGGCAGCGAGAGGAGGCGCTCGTAGGTCTTCTCCCGCTTCTCCCACGGCGTGATGAGGGGCCCGGTGGACGAGGAGGAGAAGAAGAGCATCATGCCGAGGAACCCGGGAAAGAAGAGGACGAGATCGAGGTTTCTCCCGATGAAGAATGTCAGGAACATGATGAAGGGGAAGAGGAGGCCGAAGATGACCACGGAGCCCTTGTAATAGTAGATCCTCATGTTCTTCTCGGTGACCATAAGGATGCTCCGGCAAAAAATCCGGGCATCCATCATGCACCTGCCGTGAGCTGCACGAACGCCTCTTCCAGCGTAGGTGACGACGTCGCGATGGACAGTATCCGGAGGTGCTCCCGCTCCGCGAGGGAGGCCAGGTATTTTACGGCCCGGTCCGGATCGTCCATGTAAAGCCTCCACTTGTCCCCGTGGGGTTCCGCACGGGAGATCCGGCCGTCAGCAAAGAGCTCCCTTTTCACCGGCTGCTCGAAGGCTACCTCGACATATTTTGCCGTGTCGAACCTTTCCCTCAGTTTCTCCGGGCTGCCCGTTGCCACGATCTTCCCGTGGTTTATGATGTTTACCGTTGTGCAAAGCTCGTTTGCCTCCTCGATGTTATGCGTGGTCAGGAGGACCGTGCTCCCGCTCCCGTTCATGGTCCTGACCGTCTCGACGACGAGCCGGCGGCTGTACACGTCGAGCCCCCCCGTAGGTTCGTCGAGGAAGAGGACCGGCGGCGAGTGGACGATGGCACAGGCGATGCTGATCCGCTGCCGCATCCCCTTGGAGAAGGTCCTGACGATGTCGTTCCTCCGTTCGGTCAGCCCGAGGCAGGCGAGGATCTCCTCAGCCCGTTCCTTTGCCGGGGTTCTCTCCATGCCGTAGAATTTCGCGGTCCAGAGGATATTCTGCTCGGCGGTCAGGTCGCTGTAGACCGTCCCGTTCTCCGGGATGACTCCCATCTTCATCTTGGCCTCGAGCGGGTTTTTGTGGATATCGATGCCGCAGATCCGTGCCGAACCGGAGTCGGGGGTCAGCACCCCGGTCAGCATCCGGATCGTTGTCGTCTTCCCGGCACCGTTCGGCCCGAGAAACCCGAAGATCTCCCCCTCCTTCACGGCGATGCTGACATTGTCGACAGCCCGGACGGGGCCGAAAGACTTACTCAGCTGGTCTGCTTCGATGACGTCCATGAACTATGTTCCTTTCGGGAATGCCTGGAGTAAAGTAGGGTGAGTCTCGTTAAGAATTTGTCTGCATTTCTTTACAAAGAGTACAGCATTCCATCCATATCCTTATCTTATTCCTGTTCCGATTCCTTTTCATGAGGAGAAGGCAGCCATGGACAGCAGTGGTTCGCATGCAGGTCCGAAGGGAACCGGAGTGCCCACGGGTACGGCGGTACATCCGGGTGGGCCGGATGAAATGGGCAGGTGAAACACGATGAGAAGTACCACTGCGGAGAAACTGAACCTCGCGTATGATCCGGTAGCCGTCCTCTGGACTAATAAAAAACCGGAGGGGGCACTCAGGATAAAACCGCACGGGCACGGTTGCATCATGCCGTTCTTCGCGCAGGTCGCCACCCGGAAGAAGACCGCCGTCTTCGACCGGGAGAGCTACGGGTGCCCCGGGGCGAAGGCCGGGCTCGGGTTCGGTACCGGGTATCCCGACGCGTTCGGCGGGGCGGGGATCGAATTCATGGCCGCGTTCTTCGCAAAAGGGAAGGAGAGCGCAGAGGACCCGGTGGCCTATTGTAAAATTGTCGGGCACATGCCTGAACGGGAGCAGGCCAAGTTCATCCACGGGGAGAGGCTGCACCGGAATCCGGAAAAGGCAAAACGGTTCATGACGGAGGAACTTCCCGTCACGGACATTTTAGAGAAATATGTGGTCTTCAAGCCGCTCGGTTCCGTACAGCCCGGCGAGACTCCGGTAGTCGTAATCTTTGTCGCAAACCCCCTGCAGATAACCGGGCTCGTCACGCTGGTCAGCGCGGTCCGCGAAGGCACCGACTCCGTCCGCGTCCCGCCCATGGCAGCCTGCCAGCAGATCGGGGCGTTCGTGTACGAAGAGGCGAGGAAGGAGCATCCCCGTGCGATTCTCGGGTACACCGATCTCGCCGCACGGGAGAATGTGGGGAAAGTCATACCGGCGAATATGTTCACGTTTGCCGTTCCCTGGAAGCTCTTCCTCGAAATGGAGGAGGAGGCGGAAAACGGGGTCTTCGACGGCCCGATCTGGAAAGGGCTTGCCGCTGAGCAGAAAAACACTCCGGGAGGGTTCTCATGACGGGACCGGATTTTCATGAGATCGGGGCCCGCCTGAAGGCGGCCTTCAGGCTCTCGACACGTCCCCTCGCAGTGTACGGATCGGAGATCCTGCCGGAGGGAATTCCTCCTATGACCGGGGTTAACCGGTGTTTTGCCGTCTCGCTGTTCCGAATGGCAACCGGAAACGATGTCTCCGCGATCTACGTGAGTGCAGAGACCGGCGAGGGGTGCTGCCCCGGCGGGCTCTACCACGTGGGCTACATCCCGGTTCCCGGTGATATCAAATATTTCGTGTCTACCGGCAGGAAAGATGTCCGCGGCGGGGCTGCGGAATTCCTGAAGGCGAGCCCGGAACTTGTCGAACAGTGCACCCTGGCAGCTGGGCCGATCCACCCGCCGGGAAAATACCTTATCGTACAGGCCTGCGAGGCACTGCCGGCTGCCGGAGCTGTCGTGAGATCCCTCTGCTGCTTTGGCACGGGCGAGCAGATCCGGAACATGGCAGCGCTCATCCACTTCGACCGGGACGACCCGTTCTCGCCGGTCATCGTCCCCTGGGGATCCTCCTGTTCGACCTTCATCACGTTCCCGGCGGGTCTTGCGGAGAACACGCCGCCCGGCACCGCGTTCATGGGCCCGCAGGACCCGACGCAGAACCATTCCCTCCCCCCGGAGATGATGGCACTGGGTATCCCCGCAGGGATGGCCGCACGGATGGTACAGAACCTGGACGCCTCGTTTATTGTCCGGAGACCTCAGGTTGCATTTCCCCGCCATTAACCGCGATAAGACCGGCAGCAAAAGCCGGATAACGGAACCCGTTTCCAGCACAGCGGTTGGCCGGTTTTTCAGAGGCTAAAAATACTTTCCCGATAGAGTTAGAGAAAGAGAAGACTTCAGGACAGTGCTTCTGCAAAATGGATTCATTCGGCCCTGCCAGCGAGACGATCCCGGATGTACCGGCCATCTGCCATATCCCTGCCGGGCCCGTCACTGCGGCTGGCAAGCGCATCGTGCTTTTAATCGCCATCCTTGCCGGATTCATTACACCCTTCGACGGCTCCGCGGTCAATATCGCGCTGCCTGCCATGGGTGCGGAGTTTCACATGGACGCGATCTCCCTTTCGTGGATCGCGACCGCGTATCTCCTCGCCGCAGCTCTGTTTCTGGTCCCGTTCGGAAAGATCGCGGACATCTACAGGAGAAAGCGGATTTTCCTGTACGGCATCGCGATCTTCTCCTCCGCATCCCTTGTTATGACAATGGTCCCCACCACCGGCCTCCTCATCGCGGTCCGGATCCTCCAGGGGTTCGGCGGGGCCATGATCTTCGGGACGAGCATCGCCATCCTCACGTCCGTCTTCCCACCGGGAGAGCGGGGGAGGGCACTCGGGATCTATATCACCGCCGTTTACTTCGGGCTTACGGTCGGGCCGTTTTTAGGGGGGGTGCTGACCCAGTACCTCGGCTGGCGGAGCATCTTCTTCGTCAACGTGCCCATCGGGATCTCCGCCTGCATCCTCATCCTCTGGAAACTGGAGGGAGACTGGGCGGAATGCGTGGGGGAGCGTTTTGATCTTATTGGCTCCGTCATCTACGCGTCCGCCCTGGTCGCAGTAATGTACGGGTTCTCCATTGTCCCGGACCCCTTCGGCCTGGTCCTTGTTGCTGCCGGGTGCGCCATCGGGATAGCCTTTGCCTTCTACGAGATGCGCACTCCCATGCCGGTCCTCGATATGCGCCTCCTGATGAAAAACCGGGTCTTTGCATTCTCGAATATTGCGGCCCTCATAAACTACAGCGCGACCTATGCCGTGACGTTCCTGCTGAGCCTCGATCTCCAGTACACCAAGGGATTTTCGCCGGAACACGCCGGCCTGATCCTGATCGTACAGCCGGCCGCGATGGCCGTGGTCTCGCCGGTCGCCGGCCGGCTCTCCGACCGGATCGACCCGCAGATCGTCGCATCTGCGGGGATGGCGTTTACCGCCGTCGGCCTGTTCCTCTTCGTCTTCCTCGTGGAATCGACTCCCCTGTGGTACATGCTTGCAAGCCTCGTGGTGCTCGGCACAGGCCTCGGGCTCTTCTCCTCGCCGAACACGAACGCGATCATGAGCGCGGTCGAAAAAAGGTATTACGGCGTCGCCTCCGGCATGAACGGGACGGTGCGGCTCGTGGGCCAGATGCTCTCGATGGGGGTCGCGATGATGCTCTTCTCTCTTATCATCGGGCGGGTCGAGATCACGCCGGATTACTACCCGCAGTTCGTCACCAGCCTGCGCTATGCATTCGCCCTCTTCACGGTATTCTGCATCATGGGGATCGCGGCTTCGCTCATGCGGGGGAAACGGCAGCCGGCTCCTGCCCCGCTGGCAAGGCCGTAATGAGGGCGACCGGATCTCTTTCCAGCCAACGCCGCGATACCGGTCCCTACTGGATCCTCTTCAGCCGCAGGTAATAGAGGGGAGGGACGAGGATATAGACCGCAAGCCCGTAGGGAATGGAGAGGAGCGCTAGGAGCAGTCCTATGCAGGACAGCACCGGGATGATCAGCGTCACCTCGTACCCCCGCCGTATAACGAACGATGAAAGAGAAGGTTCCACGAGCCGGTGGTTGTCGGTGACATACCGCCACTGGAGGTGGAAGAGGAGCCCGGTCACCAGCAGGTGGACCTCCAGCACTCCTGCCGCGAGAGGGTTTGCCGGGAAGACGCCGGCGATGGAGCTGGAAAACGGGATGAATGCAATAAACATCAGGACGATGATGTTGAGCCAGAGGAGGGTCCGGTCGATGTACCGGATGTGGTGGAACTGCGTGTGGTGGGCTACCCAGAAGGTGGCGAGGATCAAAAACGAGATCACGTAAAGGATGATATCGGGTACCGATGCGAGAAGGATCTGGGAGACGGGACGGTTCGCAAGCGTCTCGACGGCAAACGGGTACCCGGCGCCGAGGACAAGGAGCGTCATCGCGAATGCGAAGATCCCGTCGGTAAGGGATTCGATTCGTCCCTTCCCGAAGCCTATGCCCTCAGTTCCCTTCACGACCTGGTCCACGGCGCCATCCTTTCCGTAGTAGTGATCAGCTCTTCTTACCCATTAATACCTGACGGGAACAGGGGGATGCCTGCAAGCGGGATTGCCGTGGTTCGGGTCCATCCCGATCCCGGGGCGATCCTGATTTTTTTATTTCTGAATGCCGGCAATTCCCCCGGGAAAGACCGGTAATCCGAAAAATGCGGGAGGCTGTCCGCTTCCCTCACTCTCGGACCGTGAATAGCTTTAACAGGGATGAAGGGAATTGCGGTGCATGAATACCGTGACCGTGCTGTTCGGCATCGGTCTCGTCGCGGCCGTACTTCTGGGCGGATGTACCGGACTGCCCCTGACGGGAGGTGCTTCCCATACCCCCGCCCCTGTGGGTCCGGTGACCACGGCCTCCGGCCCTGATGCAGGTATCTACAAGATCCGGCACGTAATCGTCATCATGCAGGAAAACCGGGCGTTCGATAATTATTTCGGTACCTATCCCGGGGCAGATGGGATACCAATGAAGGACGGGATCCCGGCAGTCTGCATCCCCGGCCCGGCGGGAGGGGCATGCGTCCGTCCCTACCATGACGCGAATGACTCCGACTACGGCGGCCCGCACGGGGAATACGACTCGATCGCCGACATCGACAACGGGAAGATGGACGGTTTCCTCCGCCAGCAGCAGGCGGAGCTGAGGCTCCAGTGCAACCAGACTACCAATTTCACGGCGTGCATGGAACAGCTGAACACGGTGGACGCCGTGGGGTACCACGACCGACGGGAGATCCCGAATTACTGGGCCTATGCCGACACCTTCGTCCTCCAGGACCATATGTTTGCCTCGGCAGCAACCTGGAGCCTTCCCGAGCATCTCTTCATAGTCTCCGGCTGGTCGGCACGGTGCAGCTCAACCGACCCGATGAGCTGTACAAACGAACTCCAGACCCCCGACCGCCTCGTCCTGGACCGGAACGGGACGCCGACGACCGTTCCCCGCTATTCCTGGACCGACATCACCTACCTGCTCCACGCACGGCATGTCTCCTGGGCCTACTATCTCGACGAGGGCGACCAGCCGGACTGCGACAATGATGCGATGTTCTGCGAGGCGGAGCCCCAGCGGGTCGGCGTGCCGCAGATCTGGAACCCGCTCCCCTGGTTTGTCACAGTGCAGCAGGACAACCAGACGTCAAATGTCCAGACCCTCGACAACTTCTTCGGTGCCGCGGAGAACGGTACCCTTCCGGAAGTCTCGTGGATCACGCCAAACAACCGGGTCAGCGAACACCCGCCCGGCAACATCTCTACCGGGCAGGCGTACGTCACCGCGATCATCAATGCGGCGATGGAAGGCCGGGACTGGAACAGCACCGCGATCTTCCTCGCATGGGATGACTGGGGAGGGTTTTACGACAACGTTGTCCCGCCAAAGGTCGACCGGAACGGGTACGGGATCCGGGTCCCGGCGCTCGTGATCAGCCCGTACGCGAAGACCGGCTACATCGATCACCAGACGCTCAGCTTCGATGCGTACCTGAAGTTCATCGAGGACGATTTCCTCGGCGGAGCACGCCTCGACCCGGCCACCGATGCCCGCCCCGACCCCCGCCCCAGCGTACGGGAGAATGCGCCGGTGCTCGGGAACCTTACCGATGACTTCGATTTCAGCCAGGAGCCGAGGCCGCCGCTGATCCTGCCGGTTTACCCAAGCGGGGAGGGGAATGAGGCGGACCGCAGGTAAACGAAACTGCTGTCCATCTTCCCGGAGCGAGCGGGAACGGGAAGAGAGAACAAAGGAGAATTTCATGAGTATGAGATCCATCATTCTGGCTGTCTGCGCAGTCCTTGTCGTACTGATCGCAGGATGCATAACGCAGTTCCCG
>DATJBJ010000010.1:0-12650 GCA_035515395.1 Methanoregula sp.
TGCAGATGAATTACCAGTTCCGGGAAACTCAGTACACAGATCCTGGGCAGGTCTCCATGGAAGTCTGGGACGGGCTGATGCCATCAGATGAAGGAGCTTTTGACAATGCGATAACAGCCTCCAGGTTCTCGTCACCGATTCCCGCGTATACCATCAACATCGCAAGAACCGGCTTTCCTCCACCGGTTCAGGGACTGCTCAACATCAGCGTGAATTCCGACTGGCTTGCAGAAGGGGGGAGTCTTTCGGATGGCAGAAAGATGCTCTATGTCTTTGCTGAAGGAAGGAATTCCAACGGAAATCTTGTCGGGACCATTCTCCCGGTACGATATGCCTGCAACGACAGTGCAGGCCATATTGAATATTTCGAAGTCGATTTACCGCAGAATTACAATTATTTTACGAAGTTCACGGTTGCCAAGCTCTCCGGTTCCGGCAACCTGTTCCAGATGGTCACCTTTGAGATCGTCTCCTTTATCAGCCAGCAGAGCGCCGGTGGCCCGGACTCCGGCGGGGGACAGATCTCCCCCGCGAAAGCCACCCCTTTGGTCGCAACGCCGGTACAGAACATAACATCGTCACCGACCCCCGTCCCCCCGGATCCCGGAAAAACCGTAGCTCTCTATACCAACAATCAGGGAGTGATCACCCAGGCGTCCGTCCTCCTCTCCACCGACAGGCTCGCGAACCTCACCATCGGGACCGGTGTCCTTGCAATGGACAGCAGGGGGAAGCCCGTCACGAGCATCACTATCAGAGCACTGCAGGCAGACGAGTTCCCGGCCGCGTCGTTCGGTGACGGCCTTGCATTTTCCGGGATGGCGTATGACCTCAAACCGGAAGGCGCGACATTCTCCCCTGCGGTAACGATACGGTTCCGGGTCCCGGACGCCCCGTGGGGGCGTAAATATTCGGTCAAATCCTATAACCGTGCCGCCGGGGCATGGGAAGACCTGCCGACGATTTACGACCCCGCGACCGGCAGCATATCGGCAGATATCCCGCACTTCTGCTGTATAGCCCTCTTCGCCCTGTCGCCGTCCGGGCAGGAAACCCCGGTGACACGGGCTGTCGCGCCGGCAGCAGTTCCTTCCGTTGCGGCACCGTCACTGCCGCCGACAGCGATAAGCATTGTCACCGGGATGGTGCTGTGGGCTGCCGGTATCCTTGGTAAAAACCTGTTCGTCGCGGTAGGCATTGTTGTCGTCATCTGCCTCCTCTTCTACCTGAGGAGGCGCAGGAAGGGGCTGGACCGGATCCGGTACCTTTTCTAGGTTTTCTTAGTGTGCGGCGGGACGCGCCGGCACCTAGCTGCCCGCTATGTCTTCCTCGATTGCCTTGGCCAGTCCCATGGCGATGATGATGACGGGGACGATCTCGAGGCGGCCGAGCCACATCAGGACGATGAAAAGCCACTTGATGGCAAACGGGCTCGCTGCCGAGACGAACCCGACCGTGATCCCGGCATTACTCAGCGCAGAGACGATCTCGAAGACCACCTCGTCGAGCCGGAACGAGGTGATGTACAGGTGCAGGGTCACGATGGTCGCAACGAAGATCGTAAGTACATAGATCACGATCACGAGCATGTTCTTGGAGATCGCGAGGTCGGAGATCTCCCGGGAGATGGTCTTCCCCCCGAACCTGAGCGGTACTATGACCCGGCTGCTCACGAAGAATCGGCGGAACCACCAGCGTATTCCTTCGATCGCGAGCGCGATCCGGTTCACCTTAACGCCACCAGCGGTACTGCCCATGGCGCCGCCGATGAACATCAGCATCGTGACGACCGCGATGGGTATCGCTGTCCAGAGATGGGGGTTTGAGTTCTGGAGCCCGCAGGTGCAGATCGCGGCCACGGACGTGAAAACCCCCTGCCGGAGAGCGGAGAGGACGGGAAGGCCGGTAAACAGGACCAGGTCCAGCGAGGTTATGAACGCCCCTGCAGCAGCGATGAGGAGGAGGAGCCGGACCGTCCGGTCCCTGGACATCTCCCCGACTTTGCCGTTGTACAGGAGAAAGAAGACCTTGAACGGGATGGCGCCGGCCAGCATCGCGGGGATGAGGAGCGCCTCGAGCAACGGGTTATGGTAGTAGGCGAGGCCCGCCGCATGGATGGTGAACCCGCCAGTCGAGATCGCCACCATCACGAGGTTAAGCGAATCCCACAGCGGGATCCCGAGGAGCATGATGAGGCCGGTGAACCCGAAGGTCAGGACGAGATAGATCATCCACATGCGGCGGCTGGTTGAGGAGGAACTCGGCACGAGCTCCTCCTCCCGCCCTTCGGACCGGTAGAGCCGGAAGAGGGAGACCCGGGTCTTTCTCCGGAGGGAGATCCCGAATGCAATGATCCCGATGCCCCCGATCCACTGCATGAAGGTTCTCCAGAAGAGGAGGGTCTTTGGTGCGGTGTCGGGCGACACCAGCATCGAGAGACCGGTCCCCGTCCAGCCTGACATCGCCTCGAAGATGCTGTCGGTAGGTGAGAGGTGGAGGCCGAGGATGAAAGGAAGCGCCCCGATGACCGCAATCGCGATCCACGAGAGCGCAACCGCGCTTATCGTAATGGAGAACGAGGGTTCGAGTTCCTGGTTGTACGACAGGTGGGATATGGCGTAGCCGAGAATGATGAAGACGAGGGGAACAGATGCCATCGGGACGATCAGGTTCCATTCGCGGAAGACTGCAAGCACGACGAACGGCACCAGCGAGACGATGCCGAGGAACTCGAAGATCAGCCCCATATCGTGGGCGATCATGGCGATATGCTCGAGGCGCTTCATCTCTGGATACGCATTGTGCAGATTCGGATATGTTATTATGGGTTACACGGGGCAACCTTCCGGAAGGCCGCGGACCCTGGAACACCTATTAATCCCGATCCGCCCAACAATATGAACGCATGAACCCGCTCCGCGCCGAGCTCTATCCGTCAATCCTTCTCGTGGTCCTCACGGTCATCGCGTTCGCGGTTCTCTGGTCGGTGATGGACATGGTGCTGCTCGGCGCGTCGCTCGCGATTGTGCTGATGCCGCTGCACCACCGCATCTCGCGGCGCATCTCGCCCCTCGCCTCTTCGGTCCTCGTGACGGCTGGGGTTGCTGCTGCATTTCTCGGAACTGCGGCTTTGGCCCTTCACCTTCTCGTAGCCAATGAAGACGTCCTCTCCACGATTTTCACGACAATCGGGGCGTGGCTGAACAACCCCGCGACCGACCCGGCGATATTCGGTTTCCCCATTCCGAAACCGACCCTCGGCCATATGCTCGACATCGGCAACGCGCTCTTTGTCAATTACGAGAAGACTATCATGAACGACCTGCCGGTCATCGTTTTCAAGGCCTTTGTCTTCTTCTTCTCCCTCTCGGTCCTCCTCCTGAAAGGCGACCGGATCAAACAAAGGATTATGTCCCACCTGCCGGGACCTCTTCACGGATACGTCACGAAGATGTCGGACGTGACGGTGGACACCCTCTATGTCGTGTATGTCGTCCAGATCGCTATCGCGGTCCTCACCTTCTTCATC
This sequence comes from Methanoregula sp., assembly GCA_035515395.1. Lineage (GTDB taxonomy): Archaea > Halobacteriota > Methanomicrobia > Methanomicrobiales > Methanospirillaceae > Methanoregula. Next base: position 3,530 of record DATJBJ010000010.1, read on the forward strand.
GCACTGCCGGTCTTCTGGCTGCTCGGGTACGGGAACATCCTCTTCTATTCGTTCCTTGCAGCGTTCACCGAGCTCATACCGGTCCTCGGTTCGTCGGTCGCGTTCATCATCATCGGGGCGTATGCATTCTCCCTTGGCGATGCCCGCGGGGTGCTCATCCTCTTCATCCTCGGGTACCTTGTCGTCTCGTGCCTGCCGGAGATCTCCCTGCGCCCGGTCCTCGTCGGCCGGCGCGTAAAGATCCACCCGATCCTCATGTTCATCGGTATCATCGGAGGTCTCTTCACCATGGGCCTTGCCGGGTTCGTCCTCGGGCCGGTCATCGTCGTCCTTCTCATTACCAGTTACCGGATCTATATCCGGGAGAAGAGGGATACGCAAAACCCTGCCGGGTCGTAACGTACGCGCTCCCCGGCGGTAATCGGAAAAATCGCGATGCAACCTGCAAAAAGGGAAAGGATTATACCTATTTCCCCGAGAGGTAATGAAGAGATGTTGAGAGACTATTTTGCGATGCCGGGCATCGTCAAGTCGATGGGCCTCGTCTTTGGCGATATCGGCACGAGTCCCATCTACACGCTCACCGCGATCTTCCTCCTCATCCCCCCCACGCCCGCAAATATCCTCGGTATCCTCTCCCTCATCATCTGGACCCTCACGATCCTCGTGACGGTCGAGTACACGTACCTCGCCATGCACCTCGGCAAGAAAGGCGAGGGGGGGACGATCGTGCTCAAGGAGATCCTCCTCCCGCTCCTGAAATCGGGCAACCAGGTGGCGTTCGTCTCCCTCCTCGCAATCGTCGGGATCTCGCTCTTCATCGGCGACGGCGTTATCACCCCCGCGATCAGCATCCTCTCCGCAGTCGAGGGTATCCTCCTCGTCCCGGGGCTCGAGAATACCGCCCAGATCTTCCTGATGGCCCTCGCCGCCCTCATCGCGATCGCCCTCTTCATGTTCCAGGCCCGGGGGACGGAGCGCGTGGCATGGGCATTCGGGCCGGTCATGGTCCTCTGGTTCCTCGCGCTCGCGGGGACCGGCCTTCTCGCCCTCATCGCTGCCCCGCAGGTACTCCTGGCGGTAAACCCTATGCTCGGTATCGACTACCTGATCCGGAACGGTCTTGCGGGTTTCCTCATCCTCTCTTCCGTCATACTCTGCGCGACCGGGGGCGAGGCGCTGTATGCCGATATGGGCCACCTCGGCCGCGAGCCGATCGTCCGGGCCTGGTATCTCGTCTTCATCGCCCTCGCGATCAATTACCTCGGGCAGGGGGCCTTCCTGATGACCCATCCCGGCTCCCACAACGTCCTCTTCGAGATGGTCTTCTCCCAGTTCGCGGTGCTCTATATCCCCTTCCTCCTCCTCAGCATCGCTGCAACGGTCATCGCGTCTCAGGCAATGATCTCGGGCATCTTCTCAATCGTGTACCAGGGCATCACCACCCGGATCATGCCCCTCCTGCGCATCGAGTTCACCTCACCGCACCTCCGCTCGCAGATCTATATCGATGTCGTCAACTGGATGCTCCTCTTTGCCGTCCTTCTCGTGATCGCCGTATTCAAAACCTCGAACAACCTGACACACGCGTACGGCCTTGCCGTCAGTGGTACGATGGCGATCACGGGAGTGATGATCGCATGGATCCTCATCATCCGCGGGCAGATCGTCAACACCCTTATCGCATTCCTCGTTCTCGCGGTGGACTGTACATTCCTCATTGCAAACTTCAACAAGATACCCGCCGGCGGGTACTGGTCGCTCATCATCGCGTTCATCCCCCTCTGCGTCATCCTCATCTTCGTCAATGGCCAGAAGAAGCTCGCCACGGCACTCAGCCCCGTGCCGCTCGAAGATTTCCTCGCACGGTTCGATACGGTATACTCGTCGGTGAACAGGATATCCGGATCCGCACTCTTCTTTGCCCGCGATTTCCGGAAACTCCCGCAGTATATCCCCCGGATCATGTTCACGAATAACATCATCTACGACGATAATATCGTCATCTCGATCATCCGGACCGAACAGCCGTTCGGCGTCACGTGGGGCGTGACCCGGGAGATCACGCCGGGCCTTTCGATCTTCGAGATCTACCTCGGGTACATGGAGATCGTTGATATCGGCAAAATCCTGCAGGAAGCGGGGATCGATGAGAAGACGATCTTCTACGGCATGGAAGACATCGCGACGGTTCACGTGGTCTGGCGGATCTTTGCCGCCATCAAGCGACTCACCCCCTCGGTCGTCCAGTTTTACAAGCTGCCATCCGACAAGATCCACGGCGTTGTGACCCGCGTCGACATGTAGGAGGGTCCGGGATGTTCCCATCCGCCCTGAAATGCCGATATCCTCTTATCGCGATCTGACAAATATATCCGCACGCGGGGTACGCCGGCCTGGTACCATGGCCGGAGGCACCTGTGCGATCGCGCGTGGATCGCCGAGCCAGGTCAAAGGCGACGGATTTAGGGTCCGTTCCCGCAGGGGTTCGCAGGTTCGAATCCTGCTCCACGCATCACCCGGTTTTTCCGGTTCGTTGATAAAATGGACCGGATCGGCAGCGATGGTTTCCCTCACTCCGGATTGAAACGTTTCTCCGGGAGATTTTTCAACGGTTCCCTGCGATGCAAATCCGGTTCGGGCCCGTTCTCTCCAGGCCAACTCACTCGTGGATCATCGTGAGCATCATCTTGAACCGCTGCTCAGCCCGGAGCGCATGGGGCTTGTTTGCCGGCATGATGATCATCTGCCCCTCGGTCAGGTGATGGTCCGAACCCGCGATCGCTATCTCCGCTTCGCCATCAACGATCGTGGCGATTGCGTCGAAGGGGGCGGTATGCTCCGAGAGTCCTTCCCCGGCATCGAACGCGAAGAGCGTGATGGTACCTGATTTCTTGTATACGATCATGCGGCTGACGACCGAGCCGTCCTGGTAGGTGACCAGGTTTTTTACGTCGAGGATCTTCTCTGCGAGGTTTTCAGTTTTTTTTTCCGGCATGGTTATACTCTCCGTACAAGACCGGAGGGGCCTGCCGGCAGATAAAACCGGGCATGCCGTTGATGTCCGGGAAGGCCGTGGCACGGACGGGCGCGGACCGACGAGGGGGAAATAACCTGTCAGGACAATCGCAACACCCCGGAACTTGAGAGCGGGTGCCTGAACCACCTGCCCGGAAGCACCAATGCTTACGAAAAAAAATCTGCCGGTAAAAAACCAGAATCAGTCGAGTTTTCTCTTTCCCATCGATTCGATGTACATGTACTCCTTGCCCACTTCGATCGTTCCCTTCTTGTCTTCGGGAATGGGAATCTCGAAGTTGGTAAAGTCTTTCATGTCCATGAGTTGTGCCATGTTGCCGGCGATGGAGAGTACCTGCCCGCTCTTGCGTTCCACGACCGGGACGTAGGTCTTTGCCGAGACGGGAGAGACGATCGAGCGCTTGACGCCGTCGAAGATCCCGACCGCATCGATACGGGCTTTCGCAGCCCCGTGTTTCCCGGGTTTTGATGTCGCGATGCCGACGACGCGGCACGGTTCGTCATCGATTACAATATAGCGCCCTTCCTTGATCTTTCCGATCTCTGTCTGTTCCTTCATTTCATGACTCCAAAAATTCCGACATATCGTAAACGCGGTAGTAATTTATCTCTATGGCACTACATAAATACAGCGTTGGAGAACGGGGTGCGGATGAAGACGGAGTTCCTTTCTGCCTGCGACGAGATGGCCGACCGGGTAACCGAGGCCATCTGCGATCTCGTGGGCACACCGGAAGGCGGTGTCATCGTCAAGATGGGGGCGGACCGCACGCCCACGAAGAAGATCGACCAGATCGCCGAGGACTGCGTCATCGCGTACCTGCGCGAACACGAGCTCTGCTCGCTCCTGATAAGCGAGGAGATCGGCAAAGTGGAGTTCGCCGGTACGGGGACGATCTTCCTCGACCCCGTTGACGGCACCTACAACGCTGTCGCCGGCATCCCGTTCTATGCCCTCTCGCTTGCGCACGCCGAGGGCGGCGTTGTCCGGGAGGCATTCGTCCGGAACCTTGCCAGTGGGGAGACCTTCACCGCGGTGAAGGGGATGTTTGCCCGCTGCGACGGAAAGCCCATCCGGGTCTCGGAGGTGTCCAACCTGGACGAGTGCGCGATGAGCGTATACGGCCGGAAATTCGACCCGGCCCGGGCGATGCAGCTTGGCCAGAAGATCCGGCGGTGGCGGCTTCTCGGGGCGTCCGCGCTCGAGCTCTGCTATATCGGCTGCGGGAGGATCGACGGATTTGTCGATATCCGGGGGACGCTCCGTATCACGGACGCTGCGGCAGGGATGCTGGTGTGCAGCGAGGCCGGGGGGAAGGTCTCCGACCTTGACGGAAGACGGATACAGTTTCCCGATGAAGTGACCATTGGCCGGTGCCTCATCGCCACCAACCGTCGCCTGCACCACAAAGTGATCGAGTACCTCCGGTGATCTCCATGCGGGCCCTTCTTGTCTCACGGATCGACAACCGCGACGCTCTCGGGTTTGCCATGAGGATCAAGGCTCTCCTTGAAGAGGAAGGCTGCGAGGTCGCATTCGACAATGATACGGCAAAAGCGCTCGGCCTGGCCGGCATCCCGCTCGCAGGGGCGGAGGCGGATGTTGTCATCGTAGTCGGTGGCGACGGGACGATTCTCCGCACCATCCAGCTGATGGAGCGCCCCCTCCCGGTCCTCGGCATCAACTGGGGCGAGGTAGGGTTCCTGGCGGATCTCGAACCCCCGGAGGCGCTGGAATTCGTCCGGCACCTGCCAGAAGGGTTCACCATAGAAGAGCGGATGAGGCTCGCCCTTTTCCGTGACGGGACGCCTGTCGGCGAAGCCCTGAACGAAGGGCTGATAGTCACGACCCGCCCGGCAAAGATGCTGCGGTTCTCGATCCTGGTCGACGATGTCCCCGCAGGCGAGTTCCGTGCCGACGGCCTCCTGATCAGCACACCGACCGGTTCAACCGCGTACGCAATGAGCGCGGGCGGTCCTATCGTGGATCCCTGGATTGAAGGGTTCCTTCTCGTGCCGCTCGCCCCGTACCTCCTCTCGGCGCGCCCCCACCTCATCAGCGAGAAGCGCCGGCTGCGAATCACGCTCGAGAGCGCGAAGCCCGCAAACCTCGTCATCGACGGCCAGGCAACCATCGGCCTCGGCACCTCGGGCACCATCGAGGTCAGACGCTCGCCACACCCCGCACGGTTCGTCGACATCCACCGCAATTTCTTCGAGAAGGTGGACAACAAGCTCCGGAAACTTTAAAGATAGTCGGGCCCTGCGGCTGACACCGAATCGGATCGGAAACAATTCTCCGGCTGAATAATTACCGGGAGCGGACCGGTCCTCATCACGCTCGGTTTTCCGGTCCGTGCTGCCCGCGTAACCCGTTTACCGCCCCCGGATATCATAATAAAAGGCTTATCTTGCCGGCCGATCCACGATATCCTAAAGGTGGTCTTTTGCAGGTTTCGATGAAACTGGAGATGAAGGATTCGCCGGGGCAGCTGGTGGCCGCACTGAAGCCCATCTCGGAAGTGGGTGGGAACATCAGGGCGGTAATCCACCAGCGCGAGCCGGAGTCGGTGAGCGATACGCTCGACGTACAGATCGTGCTCGAACTGCCGGAAGGGCGCCTCGACCGGCTCGTGGCTCTCCTCAGGGAACAGGGCGTCCACATCCAGCGTATCGGTGAAGAGCGGCTCCTCTACCAGCGGACCGTCATCCTGATCGGCCACCTCATGCACACGGATCTCTCCGACACCGTAGACAGGATCGACTCTACCGGTTACGCGGAAGTCTCCGAGCTCTCGATGAGCATGCCCGCGGTCCACGAGCGTTCCTCGTCCCGGCTCACCATCAAGGCCCGGAGCAAGGGGGATATGGAGTCAGCGCTCGCTATCCTCCGGAACGTCTCGGCTGCAAAGTCGCTCCTCCTCATCGAACCCCTGGAGGATGTCTCGTGATGCGCATTGCGATCATCGGCTTCGGATCCGTGGGAAGGGGCGTGGCCGGAATGGTCGGCACCAAGGACCTCGGGATCATTGTCACCGGCATCGCCGATTCCCGGAGCGGGATCGTGGATCCCCGGGGGATCGATATCAATGACGTGCTCGCGAAGAAGAAGAAGACCGGGCTCTGTGGCGATCCAAAAATATCCGCCACGGACATCATCGCCGCCGCTGAATACGATGCCCTGGTCGAGGTCTCCCCCACCAACGCCCTCACGGGTGAGCCCGCGACCGGCCATATCCGGTCCGCCCTCTCCCGGGGGAAACACGTCGTAACCTCCAACAAGGGGCCTATCGCGCTCGCGTACAACGAGCTCAGGGCTCTCGCGGCGAGCCATGATGTCTCGCTCCGGTACGAGGCCACGGTCGCCGGCGCGATCCCGATCATGCACACGCTCGAGCACGGCCTCGCGGGGAACGAGATCCTCGCGATCTACGGCGTACTCAACGGCACCTGCAACTACATCCTCACCCGCATGGCTGCCGAAGGGCTGACGTACGAGCAGGCCCTCATGGAGGCGCGGGAGATGGGGTACGCAGAGGCGGACCCCACGTACGATGTCAAGGGAATCGACGCGGCGATAAAACTGGTCATCCTCGCCAACACGATCTGGGGCGACGGCCGGAAGCTTGCGGACGTCTCCTGCACCGGCATCGACCTCCTGACCCCCGACGCGCTCCGTCTCGCGGAGAGCGGCGGGTGCACCATCCGGCTCATCGCCGAAGCGATCCCCAGGAAGGATATCCTCCGGGTTTCCCCCCGGATCATCAGCAAGTCCCACCCGCTCGTGACCGAGGGGACGCTGAACGCCCTGACAATCGAGACCGACATGGCAAAGGAGATCACGCTCATCGGCCGGGGCGCGGGCTCGGTCGAGACCGCGAGTGCCATCATCGGGGACCTCCTCTTCATCCGCGACCGCTATGTCCAGTGTCCTTGAGCACCGGCGCGAGTACCTCCGCCTGATGCGGCAGTTCACGCTGGACAATGGTTATTTCACCGTCACCGATATCCAGCGGGCCGCGGGCATACCGCGGAGCACGGCGCAGGACTGGGTGAACCGGCTCATCGGGGCAGGCTGCGTCTTCGTCCGCAGCGAAAAACGCGGGCGGAGCCCGGCCCGGTACGCCGCGATCAGCGCGATGCCGTCGAGCACCTGCCGGCGGCTCTTCACGACTGTGGACGGCGATCATGTCGAGATCTACCATGACTGCATGAGCGGGGCCTGTGCCGCGTTCTGCGGGTACCACCACGCGCTCGCCGGCGGTGCGCTGACGAAGGTCCACCGCGACGGCACGCTCCTCCGGGAGTGCGGCCGGATGGGGGATTTTGCCGTCGAGGTCGGGCTCCCCCCGCTTTCCGCCGTCGGCGTGGTCGGTATCCGGCGCGAGGGCGACCTGGTGGTGCAGACCATCCGCTGCATCGGCGGGCCGGCCTACTCGCTCTCGGACATGATGTCCCGGGCCGAAGGCGTGATCAACGTGGAGACCCGGGCGGAAGGGCATATCGTGGAAGGATCGGTCCGGACCCGGGCACTCCTCCACGTGACCATCGGCGTCGACGATACCGATTCGCATGAGGGCGGAGCAACGTTTGCCCTCGCCTACGCCCTCCTCGACCACGTCACCCGGATGAAAGGGGTGCTGCCGATCAGCCACCATGTCGCGATGCTCAACCCGGCGGTCTTTGCCAAGACTGCGGGGAACTCGGCGAGTTTCATCGAGCTTGCTGTCGAGCCCGGCGCCTATGCCCAGCTCGCTGAACGGGCAACCCGGTTCGTAGCGGACGAGTCCCTCTCCCGCGAGTGGGGGATCGCCCTGCGGACCGGTCTTGGCGTCCCGGCCGGGCTGCGCGACTACGGCCGGCAGGTCCGGGGCCACGTCGTCTCCCGTGCCGTCGCGGAAGCGGCCGCGGAGCGGTTCGGGGTTACGCTCGTTGGCGGGAACGGGATCATCGGCGCCCTCGGGGCCGTCGCGCTCGAAGGGCTTTCGCACGAGCTGCTGCTGGACCCTTCGCAGGAGATCGGGTGACCGCTTCCGGGACAAGCCCCTTTCCCATGGCCCCCGCGTGCTTGTGCTCCCGTCCGATCCTAATGCAGGAGACCCTGCCCGATAAACTCTTCTGCTACCTTCCGGCACAGCCGGTTGCTCTCCGCGAGGAACCGGGGCGTCTCCCGCGCTATCTTCCCGCGCGTGAACTTCCCGAGAGATTTACTCCAGTCCCGGACGATCGCGTCGTCCAGTTCCAGGTGGAACTGCAGCCCGAGCGCAGACCCGCACGAGAATGCCTGGTTCCTGACCTCCGGGCCGGTGGCGAGGAGGCGGCCCCTGTACGGGATCCCGAAGGTCTCTCCGTGGAGCTGGAAGGCCGGGAACCGGTCCGGGAAGATCGTTCCCGGCTCCCCGTTGAGGAAGCGCCAGCCGGTCTCGCTGACATATCTGTACACGTTCGCGCCGTGTGCCGACGCGATGAGCTGTGCCCCGAGGCAGATGCCGAGGACCTTCGTCTTCTGCTTCACGGCCCTCCTGATGAGCTCCTTCTCCTGTACGAGCCACGGGAATTCCTTCTCGTCGTTGACGCTCATCGGCCCGCCGAGGAAGACGAAATGCGTGGCATCGGTCCGCGGGACCTCGTTTGTTTCATGGAGCCGGACGTATTCAGATGCGATTCCCTTCTCTTCAAAAATCGTCGCAAGGAGGCCGAGCGGCTCGTTCGGCACGTGCTGGAAGGTGATGACGTTCATGATGCCGGGAATGTTGTAGTCCGGTGATAAGGAAGTTGCGGAAATTATCCTTCAGCGCTGATCTGCGTCCCGGGAGCGCTTCCGGCTATCCGGATATCCTTCAAGGAGGTGCATTGACAATAGAATCGTAACTTTTATCATAATCGGCATATATTTTTTCATGATGATTTTTTCTGCTGCCCATGCATCCCTTCACGGGGAAAATCGCTCTTCAGGATTCCGGTGCGGCTGCCCGGTTCTTTTCCTGGCACTGGTCCTGCTTATGGCGATACCCTGCGATGTTTCCGCGAATTTGGGCGGATCCGGATGGAACCAGGTCACCGCTCATGCCACGTTCCCGGG
>DATJBJ010000011.1:0-66907 GCA_035515395.1 Methanoregula sp.
GGCGGCTGACGTGGCGATCAATGTCCCCGGCAACCTGACGGAGACGCACTCCATCGCCTGGTTCAACAAAGGCAATGCCCTGAAACGGCTGGGCAGGATCTCAGAAGCGAAGGCGGCGTACGCCAATGCCACCGCGATCAACCCGGCCGAGTTCCCGACTCCCGGGATCTGAAGCGGTACGCGCTTCCTGAGGGACAATCCCCCCTCTCGGTTCTTGAACCTTTCCCGGCCGGCGGCGTCCGCAGGCCCGGGCAGGGAATGACGGATGCAAGAACTGATGTTCTCCGTGGGGTCGCATTTTCACGAGGGTGAGCCACAACTGCGACCGCCGTTTCCGCGACCCCTGTGCGGTACGGGAGCGGAAGGCTCTCCCGTTTCGCCGGGGTGTTTGGTTCTGCCCTTTATTACAACCGCGGCGCTGCAAGGATACGACACGCTGGCACGGTCATTATCTTGAATATCTCCGCCGTCAATCCTGTACGGGAATTATGGAAGGCGCCGCACGGGTATTTGCCGGGGAATTCAATGCATCCACGCTCCAGGTCCGGGGCGAAGGCGGGGACGACACTCCGTGGATCGTGACGCCCGGGGGGGGATGCTGCCGGCGGCTGTTCGTTATCGGTGTCCTCACGGAGCGGACCGAGAGCGGGGACCTGCTCCGGTGCCGGCTTGCCGACCCGACCGGCGCGTTTGACCTTGTTGCCGGCGGTACCGGCACCCCGGCTGCGGCGGCTATCCGGAACCTCGCGATCCCGTCGTTCATATCGGTCACGGGTTACGCAAGGATATACCAGAAGAACGGCGCGTATTTCCTTTCCGTGCGCCCGGAAGAGGTCCGCCCTGTCGGGAGACCGGAACGGGACCAGTGGGTGCTGACGACCGCAGAGCACACGCTCTGCAGGCTGGAGCAGCTGCAAGCCGCGCGGGAGGGGCGCTGTTCCGACGAGCAGCTTCTCGCCGCATGCAGGCACTACGCCCCGACCCCGGCAGGGATACAGGTGCTCTGCGATATGGTCGGGGCCGCCGTAGAGAGCATCAGGCCGGTGCCAGGCGTAACCCCGGAGACTACCGGGCCGGATGCGCGAATGCTGGTGACAGATCTCCTGAAATCCCCTTCGGGGCCCCGCGGCATATCGGTCGATGATCTCCTCAAAACTGCCGCACAGGCCGGAGTCTCCCGGGAAGCGGCCCTCGCCGCCATAGAAGCGCTCATTACAGAGGATGAATGCTACCAGCCCCAGAAGGGGTTCATCAAACGGCTATGAGACTGGAGTTTTTTGGCGACGGCCCCGCCCTGCTTGTGGAGGAGAGGCAGCGGAACCTCGTGGTTGCGGACCTCCACTTCGGTATCGAGGCCGATCTCGCCGCACACGGGATGTTCTTCCGGTCCCGGAGCGCGGCACGGCTGGATCGCCTGATGAAGGTCATCGGAGAGGCGGATCCGGACGCACTGATCCTTCTCGGCGATGTCAAGCACAGTATCCCGTCCGGGACCCGGCAGGAGTATTTCGAGATGCCCGGGCTCCTCGCTGCCCTCCGCAGGCGCGTCCCGCTCCTTGTCTTCCCCGGCAACCACGACATCGGCATCGAGCGATACCTTGCCGAAGGGGAGCTCCAGCCCAAGGAGGGGAAGGTGATCGATGGCGTCGGGTACCTCCACGGCCACACGTACCCCGATAAGGAGCTCGCGGGCCATCTCATCGTCATCGGCCACCACCATCCCCTTCTTGTCATCCGGGACGAGGTTGGATGTGCGCTCCAGACGCCGGCATACATCCGCGCCGATCTCGATACCGGCGCGATCGGGATGGAGGAGCCTTCGGCCGGGTCCGGCCCGACACGCGTCCTCTTCGTCCCCGCTTTCAACGAGATCGCCGGCTACGATATCCGGCAGATCCTAAAAAAGCCGTTTGCCCCCGTCTCGAAGTTCCTCCGGGAAGACGGGATAGAGATCATCCTTGCCGACGGATCCTATTTCGGCCCTGCGGGCATGCTGAAAGAAGATGACGACGATTGAGCTGCTCGATCCCCGGGTCCGCGAGTGCATCAGGAAGCGGGGCTTCTCAGGACTCTCCGAAGCCCAGCAGCAGGCGATCCCGCTGGTGCTCTCCGGGAGCAATATCGTGCTGATCGCTCCCACGGGGACCGGGAAGACCGAGAGCGCCATGTTCCCGGTCTTCAACGCGCTCCTTTCCCTGCCGGCAGGTGGAGGGATCAAGGCCCTCTACATCACCCCACTCAGATCGCTCAACCGGGACATCCTCTCCCGGATGCAGTGGTGGTGCGCCGAGCTCGGTCTTTCGGTCGGCGTCCGGCACGGCGACACCCCCATGGGCGAGCGGCGGAAGCAGGCCCTCTCCCCGCCGGACCTCATGATCACGACTCCGGAGACCCTCCAGGCCCTCTTCATGGGAAAGCGCCTGCGGAAGCACCTCGCTCAGGTGAAGTTCGTCATCGTCGACGAGATCCACGAGCTCGCGGCAAGCAAGCGGGGGGCGCAGCTCTCGGTCGCGCTCGAACGTGTCCACGTGTATGCCGGCGATTTCCAGCGCATCGGCCTCTCGGCGACGGTAGGGAACCCGGACGAGATCGCGCGGTTCCTCTGTGGCACGCGGCCGTGCACGGTCGTACAGGTGCCGGTGGCAAAGCAGCTGGAGATCTCGGTACGGTACATCGGGGACAACTTCGACCGGCAGGCCGAAGCCCTCTCCCGGATGCTAAAGACAGAAGGATCGACGCTCGTCTTCGTCAACACCCGGGTCACCGCGGAGGCGCTCGGGCACGCGCTCTTCGAACGCGGGGATGTCGAAGTGCACCACGGCTCGCTCTCGAAAGAGGTGCGGATCGATGCCGAGGACCGGTTCAAGCGGGGCGAGATCAAGACCCTCATCTGCACCTCGTCGATGGAGCTCGGGATCGATATCGGCCGGGTAGACCACGTGATCCAGTTCGGCTCGCCCCGTGAAGTCGCCCGCCTCGTCCAGCGCGTGGGCCGGGCGGGGCACCAGCTGAACACCGTTTCCCGGGGGACCATCCTTGCGACCGGGTTCGACGACCTGCTGGAATCCCTCGTGATAGCGAGAAAGGCAAAGGCGGGCGAGATCGAGAAGGTCACCCTCCCTGCCGGCGCCGCGGACGTGATGGCCAACCAGGTCGCAGCGATGGCGGTCGAGTACGGGGAGATCGGTCGGGGGCAGGTCAGGGCCATTCTCGAACGTTCGGCAATCTTCGCCGCATCCGGAGAACTTCTCGATGACGTATGCACCCAGATGGAGGAGCACCGGCTGATCAGGGTCGACGGCAGCCGGATCGTCACCACCGCCCGCGCCCGGAGGTACCTTGCCGGCAACCTCTCGATGATCCACGACGAGCGGAAGGTGCCGGTGTACGACATGGTCTCCAGGAGGACGGTCGGGACGCTCGATGAGTCGTTCGTGGTCGGCTGGGTCCACCCGGGGGCGATCTTCATCACCAAGGGCCAGCTCTGGCGGGTGCTGGAGATCGCCGAGGGCAGGCTCACGGTAGAACCTGCGAAGAAAGCCATGGGGGAACTTCCCTCGTGGGAGGGCGAGCAGATTCCCGTCCCGTACCCGGTGGCGGTCGAAGTCGGAGGGATCCGGCGGGAGAGGAACGTCCGGGACTATACGCACGGGAAGGAGAACGTCTCGTTTGCCACTCACTTCCTCGCCGAGATGGACAGGAACCGGTCCCTCATTCCGACCGACCGGCTCATCACGTTTGAGAACACCGATGAAGGAGTCGTCGTGAACGTCTGCGCCGGCCACAAGGCGAACGAGGCGCTCGGCCGGGTGCTCGCGATCCTGATATCGGCGCGGTACGGGACGACCGTGGGCATCGAACTGGACGCGTACCGGATGCTCCTCCGCCTCCCGAACTCCATCCGGGCTGCCGATGTCCGGGACTTCCTTCTTGAGCTCGATCCCGCGACTATGCCCGGGATCCTCCGCCTCGCCCTCAAGCGCACCGCCCTCTTCAAGTGGAAGCTCGTCCAGATCGCAAAAAAGTTCGGGGCGATAGACCCCGATGCGGACTACGAGAAGATAAGCATCCACCGGCTCCTCGACTTTTTCGACGATACGGTTGTCCAGCAGGAAGCGTACCGCGAGCTCCTCTCGGAATACATGGACATCGATACTGCTGCGGCAGTCATCGGGCTGGTGAAGGAGGGGACGATCGGAATTGCCCTCGGCCCCCTTTCCCTCATCGGCGCTGGCGGCCTCCTCTCCTCCCGGGACATGATCCCGCCGCCGACTGCCGACCAGGTCGTCCTCGGGACCCTCAGGCGCCGGCTCGACCAGAGCGAGGTCCTCCTCGCCTGCATGAACTGCCGGGACTGGAAGGGGAGGACGACGGTCGACCGGGTCCCCGACCACCCGCAGTGCCCCAGGTGCGGCGCCCGGCTCATCGCGGCCCTCAAACCGTACGAAGAGGATATCTGCGCGACGGTCCGGAAAGCGAAGAAGAACGACGAAGAGAAGGCGATCGAGCAGCGGCTGATGAGGAATGCCAACATCGTCCTCTCGAGCGGGAAGAAGGCGGTGATCGCCCTTGCGGCGCGGGGTGTCGGTCCCGAGAATGCCTCGCGGATCCTCGCGACACTGACCGAAGGGGATGCATTCTATCGGGAGATCATGAAGGCGGAACGGAGTTTCATCCAGACGCACCGTTACTGGCAGTGAGACTGTTTGGCGAAAAATCACCGGACAGTATGCTTTAATAGGACCGTATAAGGAAGATGTGACGCGAAAATAGGAAAATGGTGTTCAAGATTCATTGAAACATCTCGGATAAGTTTTTTAAATTTTTTTTTTCATCGCGATGCCTGCCGCCGCCCCCGGCGGGGCGCCCACGCGGCGGCCCAATTACCGTTCATTTCACAGAAGTGGTAATCAGCCCGCCGGGCTATCGGAGAGGCCCTGAGGGGGGGAACCGCGTAAAAATAATACTAACTATTCTTGAGTTATCCGGAGATAGTCAGTCCGGGAAAAATCATCTGCATAAAAGTCAATTTTAAAAAGTGCTCTAAAAAAAATTACATTATGCTCTCGAGCTTCTGCTCGAGGAAATCCAGGCCCCGCTTGATGTCCTCGAGGTTCTTGCCGCCGGTGAGGATGATCTTTCCCGAAGAGAAGAGGAGCGCCACGATCTTCGGGTCCTTGATCCGGTAGACGAGCCCGGGGAACTGCTCGGGCTCGTACTCGATATTCTCGAGGTTCAGCGTGATGACGACCTTGTTGAGGTTGATGTACTTCCCGATGTCGTACGAACAGACGATGTTGGTGATCGCGACTTTCGGCTCCTTGTACGTACTGACTCCCGCAGCCTTGAGCGACTTCATGATGATTGCGAGGCCGTCCGTGAGCGCCTTCTTGTCCCGGATCCCGGTGAGGACGACCTTGCCCGAGGAGAAGATGAGCGACGCGATCTTCGGGTTCTCGATCCGGTAGACTGCTCCCGGGAACCGCTTGGTATTGAGCTCACAGCTCGGGATCTTTTTCGAGACCTCGGCAAGATCGATCGACTCGGCGATGACGCCCGATGCCACGATATTCTCGATCTTCAAGGATTCGTATTTCTTATCAGCCATCCACTATACTATGATGCCCCCCCAATCATAATACTAATGCACAACCTTTATGTCCCGTCCGGGTGCACCGGCCTCCGACGGAAATCCGGGACGGTACCGTTCCCCCGGCCCGGCTTTTTTCCGGGCCCGGGTACCACCTTATCAAGGGATCCCGGGCCAATCCCGCATTGCAAAAGGACAGATTGAAAAAGACGGGCATGAAACACTGTTCCTGATTTTATGGGAGAGATGCACACCGGCCCGGACAGCTATGACGAAATGCAGAAGACGTTCTCGCTGGAGGTCCCGGAGTTCTACAACTTCGGTTTCGACGTTATCGACGCATGGGCAAAGAGAGACCGGAACAAGCTCGCGATGATCTGGGTGGACCAGAACGGGGCGGAGAAGAAGTACAGTTTCCTCGACCTGTCCAACCTCTCCAACCAGGCGGCAAACATCCTCCTCAAGTACGGGATCAACAAGGGGGACCGTGTCCTCCTCATGCTCCCCCGGATTCCCGAGTGGTGGATCTTCGCCATCGCGCTTATCAAGCTCGGGGCGGTCTTTGCACCATGCCCGACGATGCTCACCCCCCGTGACATAAAGTACCGGGTGAACCGGGGTAAGTTCCGGATGATCATCACCGACCTCGACAATACCTCAAAAGTCGAGGAGATCTGCAGCCAGTGCCCGAGCCTTGCGGCCCGGATGGTAGCCGACGGGGAACTCGAGGGATGGGCGAGCTTCCCGTACGAGCTCCTGTACCCGGCACCGGTCTCCCACCGGTCGGTGAGCGTCCCCGATTCCCAGCGGACCCGGAGCTCGGACCCGATGCTCATCTACTTCACGTCGGGAACGACCGGAGAGCCCAAGATGGTGCTCCACGACCACAGCTATCCCCTCGGCCACATCGTGACCGCGAGGCTCTGGCAGGACATCAGGCACAACGACCTCCATTTCACGGTTGCCGACACGGGCTGGGCGAAGTGTGCGTGGGGCAAGATCTTCGGCCAGTGGATCGAGGGCGCGTGCAACTTCGTGTACCATTTCACCGGCAGGTTCCAGGCGACCGAGGTCCTCCCGCTCCTCGAGAAATACCAGGTCACGACCTTCTGCTGCCCGCCGACCATCTACCGGATGCTCATCCTCGCCGACCTTGGGAAATTCGATCTCTCCTCGCTCCGGCACTGCTGCAGCGCGGGTGAGCCGCTCAACCCCGAGGTTATCCGGGTCTGGAAGGAAGGGACCGGCCTCACGATCTGCGAGGGCTACGGCCAGACCGAGACCGCGGCCTGCGTCGCCGCGTTCCCGAACATCGAAGTCCGCCCCGGCTCCATGGGGAAGCCGTCTCCGGGCTGGAATATCGGGGTGCACGACGACGATGGGCGCCCGGTCGGGGTGCACGAGGAGGGCCGGCTCGCGATCGGCATCTCCCCCCGCCCGCCCGGCCTCTTCGTGGAGTACCTCGATAACCCCGAAGAGAACAGAAAGTCGTTTGTAAACGGATGGTACTACACGGGCGACAAGGTGTACCGGGACGACGACGGGTACTTCTGGTTCGTGGGCCGTGACGATGACGTGATCAAGAGTTCCGGGTACCGGATCGGACCGTTCGAGGTCGAGAGCGCCCTCATCGAGCACCCGGCCGTGCACGAGGCCGCGGTCGTCGGCTCCCCGGACCGGATCCGGGGGATGATCGTCAAGGCGTTCGTGGTCCTCAACCACGGGTACGAGCCTTCGGACTCGCTCGTAAAAGACCTCAAGACGTACGTGAAATGCACCACCGCCCCCTACAAATACCCGCGGTCTGTCGAGTTCGTCCCGGAGCTGCCGAAGACCATCTCCGGCAAGATAAAACGGAACGAGCTCCGGGCGCAGGAACTAAGGAAATACCTGGACCGGTCATAACTGCACCAGCCGCTAAAATCCACTTTTAAACAGTTTTACTCGAAATACCTGTTTTAAAATGTTTTTCATTTTTGGGGATTCCAGGAGGGGTACCGGTGTGGTGCACTTCCGGATGGAAAGTCTCATAATCTGCACCACGAAACAATCCGGTATGGTGCGGTACTCTGTTTCTTTAGACGATGATCTGACGAAGAATATCGATAAACTCTGCGAGATGCGGAAGATCTCGCGGTCCGAATGGATCGCGGAAGCCTGTGCAACGCACATGCCCGGCAGTACCGGATCCGGTGCAGCCGGTGCCACGCTGCTCCCGTTTGCCGGTCCGGATACGGCCGGTCTCCATAATATGCCGGACTATGAAGCTACGTACCGGAACTTCCGGATCGACGTACCTGAATATTTCAACTTCGGGTTCGACGTCATCGATGCCTGGGCCGCGAAGGACCGGAACAAGCTCGCGATGATCTGGGTGAACCAGCAGGGCGAGGAGAAGAAGTTCACGTTCTGGGACCTGATGCGCCTCTCGAACCAGATCGCAAACATGCTCATCAAGTACGGGATCAACAAGGGCGACAAGGTCCTGATCATGCTCCCCCGGGTCCCCGAGTGGTGGACCGCGACGATCGCCCTCATCAAGCGGGGGGCGGTCTACTGCCCCGCGCCTACAATGCTCACGGCAAAGGACCTGAAGTACCGGATCAATATCGCCGAGATCAAGATGGTGATCACGAGCGAGGAGCACGCTGACAAGATCGACGAGGTCGCAAAAGACTGCCCTTCCCTCACCTGCAAAATGATGATCGACGGGAAGCGGAAGGGCTGGATCAGCTACCCGGTGGAACTCGACTACCCCGCGCCGGTCTCGGCGAAGCTTGTCACCATGCCGGGGACGAAGAAGACGAAGAGCACCGACCCGCTCGTCATCTTCTTCACCTCCGGCACTACCGGCGAGCCGAAGATGGTGCTCCACGACCACAGCTACCCGCTCGGCCATATCGTGACGGCGCGGTTCTGGCATGACCTGCGGGCAAACGACCTCCATCTGACGCTCTCCGATACCGGGTGGGCGAAGAGCGCCTGGGGTAAGTTCTACGGCCAGTGGATCGAGGGGTCTGCGATCTTCGTGTACGATATCCGGAGCAGGTTCAACCCGACCGAGATCCTGCCGCTCATCGAGAGATACGGCATCTCCACGTTCTGTGCCCCTCCGACCATCTACCGGATGCTCATCCTCGCCGACCTCGACAAGTTCGACTTCTCCGAGCTCCGCCACTGCGTCAGTGCCGGCGAGCCGCTCAATCCGGAAGTCATCAAGGCCTGGAAGGACGCGACCGGCCTGACCATCTACGAAGGGTACGGCCAGACCGAGACCGTCCTCTGCATCGGGACCTTCCCCGGCATGACCCCCAAGTACGGCTCCATGGGCAGGCCGTCGCCGGGCTGGCAGATCGAACTCCACGACGACCACGGCAAACCGGTCCCCGACCACGAGGAAGGGAGGATCGCGATCCGCACTACCCCGAAGCCCGTGGGGCTCTTCTCCGGGTACATGAACAACGAGGAGGAGAACAGGAAGACGTTCGTCGGAGACTTTTATTACACTGGCGACAAGGCATACCGTGACGAGGACGGGTACCTCTGGTTCATCGGCCGGGACGACGACGTCATCAAGGCCTCGGGCTACCGGATCGGCCCCTTTGAAGTCGAGAGTGCCCTGATCGAGCATCCCGCGGTGCAGGAAGCTGCGGTCGTCGGGTCTCCGGACGACATCCGGGGGCTCATCGTGAAGGCGTTCATCATCCTCAAGCCGGGCATCAAGCCCTCCGACGCCCTCACCCGGGAGATCCAGGACCATGTCAAGCAGGTGACGGCCCCCTACAAGTACCCCCGGCTGATCGAGTTCGTGGACTCGCTCCCCAAGACGATCTCCGGCAAGATCCGGCGGAACGAACTCCGCGAGCGGGAACTGAAGAAGTTCATGAACGGGAACAGCGCCGGGAAGAAGGGCTGACCCCTCATCTTTATTAATTCCGACGGGCAATTTATCTGGGCGCGAGGATCGCCGAGCCAGGTCAAAGGCGCCAGGTTCAGGGCCTGGTCCCGCAGGGGTTCGCCGGTTCGAATCCGGCTCCTCGCACTCGGTTTTCTGATCTGTTTTAAGTGTAAATTCTGATTTTTTTCGGAAGACAGATTTACCTGAAAATATCTCACGCTCTGCACCAGGCACCCCCGTTATACACCACAACCACCCACAAAACCCGGTGTCAATTCCAATTCCCTGCAAAAAAATTTTAGATACCCCCGCACCCCCTCCGGAAAAATTGGAGGCAGCCCCCTTCCCCCCTACCTGAAATACGTGCCCGACCCCCCACTATCCCGACAGCAATTTCCGTCGAAGCCCACGTCAAGAGGGAGTCCGTTCGCGCCAAAAACATTAGGGTGGCCCCCTTACCCCCTCTGGATTTTTTTAAGTTAACCCCCCGACCCCCCACCAAAAAATCTGAGGCAACCCTGTCTGGCCCCCTGCAGTTTACACCAATTCTTCCGGACCTGACTGAGTTGGGAGGGGGTATGTCGGCACCCCCCACCACTTTGCTTTCAGACAGCAGGGACCCCCCCTGGCCTGGGGGGGTGGGGGGTATCCGGACCACCACCCCTTGTGCTGGCGGGATCGCCCAACCCGATCCGTGACCGGAAAACCATACGGTCGGCCAGTATCGTCGTCACTTCCACACGAAACCATGGGCCTCCGATTGCAATATCCGATGTATGGCCATGTTTTTGGGAGGAGGGGTCCCGGGATACCCCCCACAACTTTGCTTTCAGACAGCAGGGACCCCCCCCGGCCTGGGGGGGAGGGGGTCCCGGACCACCCCCCCTGTGCTGCCGGGAGAGTTTGGGTTTTGTTTTCCGGGAATGGCATCGGCTTTGACTGGGACGTCGGGAATTCCATTCGAAGACACGGTCAGGCGGGTGCAGAGCTGGTTGGGAACGCAGGGTTTGGGGAAGGGGGGCTCAGCATACCCCCCGGGTGGGGGAGGGAGGGGGGTGGTCGGGGACCCCCCTCCGGAAAATATCCGGGCACCGCCCTCCTCTCCTGAATTTCTTCGGCTGCACGAACCGATCAGGGCGGTCCAGTCCGGGCCGATTGTGAGGCCGGAACTCTGGTGCTCCTGATCGGGGGTTTTGCACCACATTCAGCCGGGAGCGGCCCCTATGGGGGCACTTGATCTCATTATTCCGGTGAACCCGGCCCGGTCGAGTATACCGATTCCCGATGCAGGAGAAGAGGCAGGGGGAGGGTCGGCACGCGGGTCCTGGTTTTTCCCGTGTCTTACAACCGCCCCGCATCCAATCGCAACCCTCATATTATCCGGCGCGATAAACGAAAGAACCATGAAACCCTCCCACAGTTATTCCCTGTTATTCGCAGGATTCTTCCTTATCCTTGTGCCGGCGCTCCTTTTCATGGGTTGTACCCAGCCCGCCTATCAGATCCCCGCCACGCCTCCTGCTACCCAGGTCTCCCCGTCGCAGCCTCCCGTTGCAACGACGGTCACCGCGACCCTGCCCTACGGGGTCACCATCTCGGTCCCGGCCGACTGGAAACGACAGGACACCCTCACCATGGGCCTCACGGACTACGGGAGGGACGCGGTAAATATCGCGAAATTCACCTCCCCGGCCGAGGTTCCCGGCGACCCGGAATCCTTCAATTCCCTGAGTATAGATGTAGATCAGAATTTCCAGGGTCCTTTTGACCAGTACTTCAACAACGCGACCATCGCGCTCGGAAAGACCTATGGGACGCAGATGGAATCCCACAGCATCACGCTGAAGATAGCCGGGTACGATTCATACGAGCTGGACTTCCAGACTGCTGACGTGAAAGGGAGCTATATCTTCACGAACGCGAAGGGAGCGGTATATATCTTTGCGTGGAAAGGCCCGGACAAACCCCTCGCGGTCAATGCGCTGCAGGGGGAGATTACCGATATGTACACGTCGATCGGGATTAGCCCCCCGTAACCCGCCATCCCGTGACCCGCCATCCCGTAACCCGCCATCCCGGAACCCTGGTGATCCGGGTTTTACGGTTTCCCGTTCTGCTCCGGAATATAAAAACGCTACACTATTTTTTCGCTTCGCTGGAACCCCGTTTTTACCGAGTGAAGCACCGGCTGCTCCGCTTTCCCGCCGCTGCAACCGGCCCGCACCCGACCGATCCTGCTCACCACTCCAGCGCAAATATCATAAGAAAAGAAAAAATCACTGCCGAAAATCCGCTGATTTCATCCTCCGGTCACTGCATCCGGATGCCGGCGGCAAACTTCTCCAGCGTCCCGGAAAACGACCCGCTGTCGACATCTTTCTCAACGGTCGATGCGGACGAGACGAACTTCATCCCCTTCTTTTCGAGCGCCTTTCTCACGACCGCGATAGCAGACTGGTCGCCGCGGCCTCCCATCTCGACGAGCACGTGGAACGGTTTCCCGGTTCCGCCCGTGACCGAATCGCAGTACTGGTTCACGTACGCCGGCACCCTGCCGGCCCAGACCGGGCTTGCAATGACGAGCGTGTCGATGCCGGCGAGATCGGTTTTCGCCGGTTTTATGGGAGATCTCATCCGGAAGGCCGCCTTCATCGCTTTCCCCGCCATACCGGAGTCGCGGACCGGCTCGATCCGGACGAGCTCAGCGTCCAGCAGCTTCGCGAGTGCGGTCGCGACCTTCTCCGTATGGCCTTTCCACGAATAGTATGCAATCCTGATCGTCATGGGAATCCCTTTCCAGCCTTCGTTACCGGCAGGCAAAAAAGTTCCGGTGTTTCTGCAGCGGCGAAGAGAGGGGTGCGATTTGGTAACGATCCGGGCGGCGATGAACCTGTCCCGGAAACGGAAAAACCGGTATCACGGGGACCTGGCCCGGGGGTTCCGGGGACAGCGATCCGGCCCGGTAAAAAGAAGGGAACCGGTGATGGGGCAGCGGCCGGATATCCCGACGGTCATGTACGCTGCCGATCAGCCCCTCCGATCAGCCGTCCTGCGCCGGCACCGGGCAGTGGCAGAGGCCGTCATCCGGGGTCGCCGCCGGCGTGACCAGCTGTACGCCTGCGGGCTCCATCGGGCAGTTGCAGACGAGGGGGGCTCGGGGCGGCGATCCCCCGGCGGGGGGCGGGACTCTGCTGATATGGTCTGCCCATACCTCTCCCCCGGCCTGGAGCGTACCGGTCACCAGCACTTCATCGCCGTCAGACAATGCATCCACCGGGACCGCGGGAAGCGGTGCACCGCCGGGGCTGGTCATAAGGTCATACCGGACGGTGATATTGCCGGCCGCGGTCACGAGGACAAAGCACGGGCAGTTCAGTGCGTGCAGTGCATGGACCATTCCCTGCACCGCGGTGTAGTTCTCCGGTGACGCCGTTTCCTGCTGGCGGATCAGCGGAGAGACCGGGGGAGGTACCTGCTTCACGGTATTTGGCGGGGCAGGTATGCCCGTGCACCCGCCGGCTGACAGCAGGAGGATAACCAGGATCGCGGACACCGGACAAATAATCGTCTCTATCTTTCGTATCGGCATAGTCATGTGTTCCGGCAGGCACGGCGATAATGATTGCCTTGACTTCGAAAAAATTCGCAGTTACCGGATTGGCCGGAGACCGCACTGCGAGGACAGACGGGGATAATCATCTGCTTACCATGTATAAAAAAATACTTATCATGGGAATTTAATTGCATGGCGTAATTTTATCAACCGTCATTTCAGAGTCAATGCCGAAAGACGTTGTCGGCGGTATGAAAATGAATCTCCCGAATTTTTCGATACAACCCCGGTATATTGTTATCGGGCTCATCCTGTTTGTTATCGTCGCAGTTCTCCCGGTGTCCGCATATTATTATGCCGTTTCTCCTACCATCAGCCAGGGCGCTACTGTTTATATCGGCGAGCAGGGCCTGAATATTACCCCCGCGCTTGAGCAGGCGCAGGCACAGGCCGGTATCGGGAGTACTACTATTGGCTGGTGGGCGTCGGCGGCGGTTATTACATCGGTTGCACCAACCAAGTCGATTGATATCAGCCCCAGTGCGGGCAACTTCCTTGTCTCGTCGGCCGACTTTGGGGGATATGCCGGCACCTGGTTCCTTGTAAGCAGTACGGGAAGAGCAGCGACATACAACGGGAACCCGGTCATCGTCTTCACCGTTGCAGACCCTACCTTGGATATCCGGATATGGGACGCCGATATGAACTTCGATGTGACCGGTAGTTCGACCACTCAGGGAGAGAACCTTACATTCCGCATCGACACCAACCAGTTCCGGGCACTCGACCCCATCACAAGAAGTCCGGTCTACAACGCGATCGGGAACAGCCAGTCAGCCCTTATCCCGTTCAATACCGGTGACGGATACATGGATATCAGGGTCAAGAATGAGACTGGTGCAACCCTTTCGTCGCTGGTCAATGCCGCCGGCGCGTCTACACCGCTCACCGCGCAGAACGTGTCCAGCTCAGGATGGTTCTGGGCAAGCCCGGCACCGTTTTCCGTGCCGGGAGATGTCAACTGGGGGACCGGGGCCCGGTATACCGACGGCTCCTTCATCTATCCGGCAGGGACGTACACGGTCTGGGCTGAATCCCTCCTCAACAATATGAAGGCGAACTACCGGAATGCCGGGGCTGACTATACCGGGAAAACGGTCAGCCAGACATACACGATCACGGTCGTTGCCGATATCGTGAAGATCGAAGCGAACAAGGACTCGGTGGTCCGGAGCAAACCGTTCGCTGTGACCATCTCCGGCCGTCCCCTGCAGGTGTACCACCTGTGGGTAAAAGGTACAAATTCCATGAAGGGAACATACAACGACCAGCCCCCGTTCATCGCTCCCAACCAGGCCGGCCTAGCATTCGGCAGCGACCCGGGCCTCTCCGGTGAAGCCCCGGTCTTCCCCGACCCGGGTGGATACCTGTTCCAGAACGGGAACGGGAAAGCGATTTACCAGGACGTGGCGCCTGGCTGGCCGGCATCGACTTCAGTCACTCTTGCCAATGGATCTTTCGAATATGCGAATGTAACGCTCAGCACTTCGGGCATACGAACCATCGAACTCCTCACAACAAACTGGACCAGACCTCAGAGCTACACGATCCGGGTCGAGCAGGTCTTCCCGGTATCCGGTTCCGCAGCAGGGGGGACGATAAAGAGCGATGAAGTTGACGTTCAGGTCGAGTATGGCGCGGTCACCATCGTCGCAGCGGGTGACCAGGACTACAACCTCGGCGAAAACATAAAGTTCTCGGGAACCAATTCCGGGACCCAGATCACGTACCTGTTCCTCACCGGGCCGGGTCTCCCCCCGAACGGAGCACAGATCCGGAGCCTCGACCCGGCGCATTCTCCGGTAGTCGACAACGACGGGTCCACGTTTGCGGTTGCTGATGTACTCGGTGACAATACGTGGTCGTGGAATTGGAATACCACCGGGACCCGGCTCGATACGGGGACCTACACGATCTGGGCTGTTGATCAGCCCCGCGACCGTATCCCGGCGCACCTGGCGAACGTCGAATACAGCACGGTGAATATCACAATACGGAAGGGGGCACCGGCAACAGGATTCGTAGTCAGTTCGGCGTCCGTAGCTCCGCCCGGAACCGTGACATCCGGAACGCCGGTGACCGCATCACTCATGGTGGATGCTGCCGGACAGTTCCCCGCCGACAACGATCTCGTGTTCTTCACCAATCTGGACAAACCCCGGTGGACGTACACAATCTATGTTAACGGAATCAGCAATATCCGTCCGCTCCAAAACGGGAGCACGCTGGACATCAACGGTTTTGAGCTCAATTACAAGGCTTCGGACAAGGTGTCAGTTGGGGTGACACTTCAAGGGACTGCACCGGTAGTTTCCTCTACCCAAGACAGGATCATTTACCAAATTACTCAGATCGGTAACAGGGGTCTTCCCGCCAAACAGGTTACTGACCGCGTGATGGTCACCCCCTCCGGTGGCATCACCGTCTCGCCCGCCCCTTCTGCGAACTTTATTGCCGTCCCGTTGACCGGGCCGGCCCCGCTGACGGTCATGTTCACAGACCTCTCGTACCGTGCGGCGACATGGAACTGGAGCTTCGGCGACGGCACGTGGTTCAACACCACCAACGCCTTCCGGAAGAACACGGTCCACGTCTATTCGACGGCCGGTACCTATACTGCACGGCTTACCGTCTGCAACACCGGCGGTTGCGCAACAGCGGCCGGGAAGACGATCACCGTCAGAGTGCCGGTCCCGCCGATCCGGAGGTTCCCCACCTATAGGCCGTAAATGCGGGTATTCCAAATGAGGATCTTTTTTTCAATGTTGCAGAAGCCCGTGACATACCGAAGCCGGAAACCGGGCCGCCGTGCACGAGAGTTTCAACCGGTTTCGGTTTGTTCAAGTGTCCCTGACGCAATCTCCCGCGCAAACCCCGCAAGCACTTTCCAGATCTTCTCCCTGAGCTCACTGACCGGGAAGATTGGCCCTTCCCCTGCCAGCCCCGACCGGCTCTCCTCTTCGTAGAGCGCGCGGTTCACTTCGATCTGGATCCACGGGACCCCCTTGTGCCAGTAGTGGGCGTTCGCGATGAAACCCCCGGAGAACGGGTCGTTGATGGCTACTTTGCCCGGAACTGCGAACTCGTCCTCGAAGCCGCGTGCGAGGTCGGCGATCCAGCCGGCCGGGCAGGTCGCGAGGCTGCCCGGATGGGCGATCCCCGAACGGTCCCCGTTGTTCCCGAGGCAGAAGAGCGGGCGTACCCTGCCGGCGTCTTTCTGCCCTGCGGCGCCCGCGGGGAGCATCGAGTGGCAGTCGAACGCGATCCGGACCCGGTGCCGGTCGAGGAGTTCGTCGATCTTCTGGTGGTACGGGAAGTAATACGCCATCAGGAGGCGGTGGGAGAGCCGGATATCCGGCACGCTGCCTGGCCGGTACACCGGTTTTCCGTCAACGGTCAGCACCTTGATGATCCCGTCGGGATCCCTGGGCGGGAGCGGGAGGGGGGGGCGGTTCAGGTCGACTACCATCCGCGAGACCGGGGCATCGGTGAAAGCACCGACCCGTTCCCGGAAGCCGAAGATCTCCCGGGTGAACGGATCGGCGTGGAACCGGATCTCGTCCGGTGTCAGCGCGATGACGGGGCGCACGATCTCCGGCACGTCCGTACCCCCGTGGGGGATGGAGATGAGGAACGGGAGCTTCTCTTTCATGCAGTCTGAACGAACGTGGATGCGATGGCTTGTAAATGTTTGGATAAGGCTGCGGTTCACGCAGGGAAGCGCAGCCTGGAGAAGAACTCGTCAGGGTTCTTCGACCTGATATCATAAGATTCACGCAGGGAAGCGTAAAAAACGGGACTAGTTCTCGGCACGGAGCCGGGCGGCACGCCGGACTGCCTTGCTGAGGCCGTGGTGCACGCGGTGATAGGCGCCCTTAGGCACATGGATCTCGAACCGCGCCCCCTCCTGGTAAACGCCGGTCTCCCTGATGGTGATCCCGGTCGTGGAGAGGATCTCCCGGGCGAGGAAGAGCCCGAGCCCGGTGTTCTTCCCGAACCCGCGGGTGAAGATCCGCTCCTTGTCGTGGTCGGGGATGCCGATCCCGTCGTCTTCGAACCTGATCACGAGCTCGTCCGGCTCCTCCCTGGCGGTCATGCGGATCTCCCGTATCCGCTCGCCGTGGGTAATAGCGTTCTCGACGAGGTTGTAGAAGACTTTTTCGAGCAGGGGGTCGGCAAAGATCGAGATCCCCTCGACCTCCGAGTACAGGCGGACTTTCTTGACGTCCGCCATGGTGCAGGCCCGGACAAAGACGCTGTCCACGTCCTGCCAGTCGGGCGAGGTGACCCCGAGGTTCTGGTACAGGCGGGTAAATTCTATCGTAGACCCGATGGTCGCCACCGTGTCCCGGACCTTCGCCAGGTACATGGAGTGCTGCGGCTCGGGAGGGTGTTCCCGGAAGAGTTCGATATATCCCCCGAGGACCGTGAGCTTGTTCCGGATGTCGTGCCGGGTCACTTCGGCGAGGAGGTTGAGCTTCCGGTTCGCGAGCTGGAGCGCATCCTGGGTCTTCTTGATCTCGGAGATGTCGTGGTAGATGCTCATGAGGCACCGCCGGCCGCCGACATCGATGGAAGTCGCGCTCACCATAACGGGAACCGGCCGGCCCGAACCATCGATGACCAGTTCCTCCCAGATCCCCTTCCGGTCGCGGGCGTGGTTGCCCATGGTACCCGCCTCGCCGCCGGCAGCCGACGCCGGGTGGAGGTCGTCCTGCCGCATCGTCCGGATCTCCGCAAGCTCCTTCCCCACCAGCTCCAGCGCCTTCCGGTTGGCATCGATGAGCATCCCCGTCCCGATATCCGCGATGAAGATCGCGTCGTTGGCGTGGTCCATCAGGCCCTTGTTCTTCTCGTACGCCCTCCGGAGGTCGTCCTCGGCGTTCTTCCTCCGCACAGCCTGCCGGATCTTATGGATGAGCTCGGTGAACTGGGCGCGGGGCTCCCCGCCTTTCTGGATATAGAAATCGGCCCCGTTGTTGATCGCCTCGATCACCACTTCTTCCCGGCCCTTGCCGGTAAAGAGGATGAACGGGAGGTCGTTGTGCAGCTCCCGCACCTGCTTGAGAAATGCGAGACCGTCCATTCCGGGCATCTGGTAGTCGGAGATGACCGCATCGACCGGTGCCGACGCGAGCATGGAAAGGGCAAGGTCGGCAGAAGCGGCCGTGGAGACGGAGAACTCTCCGTCACGCTCGAGGAACAGCTTGCCGAGATCGAGCAGATCCGGCTCGTCGTCGACATACAGGAGATTAATCACTTTATTGGAATCTGATAGGCTTATATAAAACCCTTGTGGGCGCCCCCCGCCGGTATCACAGGTACGCGGCTTTCTGGCACCTGCAGAACCTGCAGTGGATCGGGATCTTCCGGCCTGCGGGTTCCGGGCGCTTCCGGGGGCCCCTGCACGCCACGGTACATGCACGAGCCGGCTCCACGGGTATCCTTATATCCCTTTCCCGTCATCCGGGTAGCAGGAACAGCACGAGGGTTGAGAGACCATGAGCGGATACGATCTGATTATCATCGGAAGCGGCGCTGCCGGGTTCTCTGCCGCAACGCAGGCGCGGCATCTCGGGGCTGCACGGGTTGCAGTCATCGAGCGGGGTACCCTGTGGGGGACCTGTGTCAATTACGGGTGCGTCCCGAGCAAACTGCTGATCACGGTTGCGGAGATGGCGTACTACAAAAATTTCCGGCACCCGGGACTCTCGGTCGCAAGCCGCTTCTCTCTCGCCAGCGCCATGCGGGAGAAGCACGAGGTCATCCTCCGCTCGCTCGAGAAGAAACACCAGACCCTGGTCAGGGATCTCGGGGTCGACATTATCCGGGGCGCGGCAGCATTTGTATCGCCGGAGTCGGTCCGTGTCGGCGGTGAAGAGTTCTCAGCACCGAAATTCATCATCGCCACCGGATCGACGGCGACTATACCCCGCATCGACGGGATCGAGACCGTGGACCGGCCGATGACCAATATCGAGGCGCTCGAGCCGGAGGCGATCCCCTCCCGGCTCATCGTGGTGGGGGGCCGGGCACTCGGCCTCGAGTTCGCGCAGCTGTACGCCCACCTCGGTTCCGAAGTGACCGTTCTCCAGCGCAGCGGGAGCATCGTGCCCGGCGAGGAGCCGGCGTTTTCCCGCCTCCTCGCAGCGTACCTTGCCGAAGAAGGGATCGCTATCCGGACCGGTGTCGGGATCCGGCAGGTCTCCGGAGCCGGAGGCATGGTCAGGGTGCAGGCAGTCACAGGCGGAAAAGAGACCGGAATCGAAGCCGACCGCATCCTGTTTGCCACCGGCCGCACCCCCAACACCCGGGACCTCCAGGCGGAGGCTGCCGGCGTAAAGCTCGGAGCGAACGGGGAAGTGCTCGTTGACCGGTTCCTCAGGACTTCGGCCCCCACCATCTGGGCCGTGGGCGATGTTCTCGGGGAGCCCCAGCTTGAGGTCGCGGCCAAGGCAGGCGGCGTCATCGCCGCGGAGAACGCCATCGCGAACCGCGGCCGGGTCTTCGATACGTCTGCCCTCCCCCACGCGATCTTCACTTCCCCCCAGCTGGCTGCGGTGGGGATGACCGAAGATGCGGCCCGGGCGGCAGGCATCCCTGCGGTCAGCAGGTGCGTGCGGATGGACTCGCTCGTGAAGTCGGCGATCGCCGGCGACCCCCGGGGCGTGGTGAAGATCGTGGCGGAAGAGGAGAGCGAGCGGGTCCTCGGGGTCCATATCTGCGCCCCGCTCGCCTCGGAGATGATCCAGGAAGGTGTCCTCGCGGTGAAGCATGGCCTTACGATCCAGGACATCATCGGGACGTTCCACGTCTTCCCAACCATGACCGAGGCCCTGTGGGTCTGTGCCCGTGCCTTCCGGCACCCGGCCGCCGGCCCCTGCGACGGGCCGTGATCCCGCCGGCTCCCTCCGGCACCGGGATGTCTTTGGCCCTGCCCGGGAGCGCCGGTTGAGGGAGAGGAAGGGCAGAAAAGTTCATATCCCTTTCCTATAATTGGAGTGTATGTTCGACATCGTCACTACCAAGCAGATGCCCGATGGCATCGTCGTATTCTGGCTCGATGATGAGGGGAAGAAGTTCGAGGCCTTCGGGTATTCAAACCTCATCGACATGAAAGTGAACGCCCTCGATCTCCTCAGCCACCCCGGGAACTACGCGATCGATGCCGAAGAGAAGGTGCTGGTCCAGAAGGTCTGAAACGGCCGGCGGGCTTTTTGCCCTCTCCAGGCAGTCACTCCCTGTTTCTTAAAAGACCCCGGGCTTCCGGGTTTCCTGCCGGAGAAGAACCGCCCGGTCCGGTTATCGGCATAAGAATTATTAGGCGGGATGACCAGAGCATCATCCTGCCATGGGTACCGTGACGGATGATCCCCGGCTCCGGGAGAGACGGTTCGTCTTCTCCGACCGGCACGATGCGGGGCGACAACTGGGAGAACTGATCCGATCGCTGCCGCCGCTGAAGGATCCGGTGGTGCTCGCGATCCCTGCAGGCGGCGTACCGATCGGTGCGGAGATTGCCAGGGCGATCCATGCAAAATTCGGCCTCGCGATCGTCAGGAAGATCCAGATCCCCGGAAATACCGAGGCGGGCTTCGGGGCGGTCACCTGGGACGGGAATGTCCTCATCAACGATATTCTCAGGTCCGCGCTCGGCCTGACCGGGGCGCAGGTCGAATCCGCCGTTCGCGCCACCCGGCAGAATGTCGCAGAACGGGTCGCGCGGTTCTCCGGGGGGTTCCCCCTGCCGGAGATCGGCGGCCGGCCGGTCTTCGTCGCCGACGACGGCCTCGCTTCCGGGTTCACCATGCTCGCCGCGGTTGCAAGTATCCGGAAACTCAACCCGGAGCGGATCATCGTTGCCGTGCCGACGGCGTCTGCGGCCACGGTCGAGACGGTGGCCCGGCAGGTCGACCGGCTGGTCTGCCTCAACATCCGGAGCGTCTCCCGGTTTGCCGTTGCCGAGGCCTACAAGCGCTGGCATGACCTCAGCGACAACGAAGTTATCGCCGAGCTCGCATTCTTCAGGCCGGGCAGGCGCGAAGTCCTGTAGCATCGTTCCTTTGCAGGGAATGGGCTGCCTTCCCGCTCTGTCGGTGGCGGGTTCCCGGCAGGATCGTTTCCCGCGATGTTCCTGAACCGCAGGCGCCCCTGCGGCAGGGCCGGGTGAGTGCCTGCGGATAAAAAAAGGTTCCGGACGTTTGCCGGTTCAGGCGCCCCCCTGCAGCACAACGGGTCCGTGCACCCGCTCGTAAGCGCGGAGGGCTTTCTCAGACTTTTTCAGGATCCGCAGCGCCGTATTGTACACGCTCGGGGTCTTCCCCGGGGCAAGTTCCCGCAGGATATCAACAAGGAGGCCGGCGAGGGGGACGTGGTATTCTTCTTCCATCAGCTCGATTGCATCGAGCGCATGGAGGAGGGAGACCGTGCTGAATTCGTTGATCGCAGCGAGCCGGATAATCGTCTTTTTCAGAAACGCCCTCCCTTCTTCCGTCTGGAGCGATCGCTTCCGGTTCATGGCGAACCGGCCGTAGAGTGAACGCTGGTCATTGGCCTGCTCGATCCTGAACGGACCGGAGCTCTCGACCCGGGTGACGATCGCGACGGCGTCCGGGCGGGAGAGGCCGCCGATCACTGAAAGGAAGTTCTCCCAGCTGACGGGATTGGCCGAGGACTCCCGCATGAACGAAGCGAGGACGGCGTCGCGATCCGGGTACGAGCTCTCCATGAGGAGGGAGAAGGCGAGGAGCCGGTCGCTCGCAGATGCGGAATGGCCGAACTGGTCCATGAGCATCCGGTGGATCTCCGGCGTATCGAGCCGGGCCAGCACCGCGAGGCAGGTATTTTTCACCGCACGCTCCTTGATCGCCCGGGCTTTATCCCGCAGATCGCCGGGATCGTCCCCGGAGGAACCCCTCTTCTGCCACAAGAAGGTGTACTTCTCCGTGAGATCCCCGTAGTGATCGGACGCAATCCGGGCGAGGATCCGCTCCCGCGCCTCCCAGAGCGACTGGTACCGGTGGGCGTAGGCCGGGTCCTGCACGGAATCGAAGATCGCAAGGAACTCCCCGCCGGTCTCCTCCGTCAGCACGGCATCGGAAAGGAGTCGGCAGAAGAGGTCCGTGCAGCGCTTATCGGGGGCGGCGGCCGGATCGAGGAGCAGCCGGATCTTCTCCCGGTCCATGACAGAGACGAATGCGAGGTACCGGGCGACGAGATCAGGATCCTTCTCCGCCTGGAGGTAGAGTTCGTCGGCAGGAGGATCGTACCGTGTCCGGCCGTAGAACGAGTGCCCGCGGTTCAGGGACAGGAATGCAGGCTTCTGCGGCGCAGGAACCGTGATAACGGTCTCTTCGCTGCTTATCCGGCGGCAGATCCCGGCGATATCCCTCCCGTCCGCGTCAACGAGCGCGAACGAGAAGGGGAAGACCCAGGGCTTCCCGGTTCCGAAACCGGACTGGGTGAGCCGGAGTTCCAGCGAACGGGCGGCTGGATCGTACCGGGCGGTAACAGAGACCGTCGGGAAACCGGTCTGCTTCAGCCACCCTTCGCCCATGCCGGCAAGGGCCAGGCCCGAGACCTCCTCCATCGCCGCGATCCAGTCGTCACGGGAGGCATTTCCGTGCCGGAAACGGCTGTGGTAGAGGGCCAGGCCGCGGGCAAACACCTCCTTTCCGATGAGGGTCTCGACCATCCGGACGAACTCCGGGCCTTTCACGTACGTAATGTCGGTGATGAGTTCGTTCGGGTCGTTGAACCCGTCCGGCTCGATCGGCATCGATGCGGCGCCGCTGTCGAGAGCGAGCGTGCCCGAGACCGGCGCGACGATGCCGGAGACGTTCTTCAGCCGGGTGTAGCCCTCGCCGAAATGGAAGGCGTGGTACTGGTTCTCGATGTGGACCGTGACCGCCTCGTTGAGCCAGATGGAGAACGGCGAGATCCCCGTCACCTCGGACCCGTTGAGGTTGTGGTAGAACTCGTGTGCCTTGACATCGATCATGTACTCGAACGCAGGGTCGGTCTGTCCGGGGAAGGGCATGATCCGGTTGGTGGTGATGGTGGTGTTGCCGACGTTCTCCATGCCGCCGAAGTCGGAGTTCTGCATCCCGATCTCCCGGTAGACAGAACCGGTATACTGGTATCCCGGCGTAATTCCCTTCACCATCCGCGCGAGATCGCCTTCGAGCGCCCGGAGCGCTGAGGGATCCCCGCCGGAGAGCCTGAGGCGATCGGCATCAATCGCCTTTGCATGAATCTCCTTCCGGAGACCGGTCTTCTCGTACATGCCGGGGCCGGTGAAGAGATAGATCCAGAGGATGCTGTCGTGGAGATACTCAAGGGCCCTGTCCGCCATAGCCGGATCGGCGCCCGTGGGGACGAGCAGCTCGAGCCGGCAGCGCCGCCCGTCCGGGTATACCAGATCCCGGAAGTACCCGGCGTAGGTCCCGCACCCGAGGAAGAAGAGGTACGGGGCCATGGGGGTGGTCCGGTTATCGTACCGGATTTCGGCCCGCCCTTTTCCCGCAGGGTGCCGGGGGACCGCTACGTCACCGTTCGAGATGAGGTGGGTGTACCGTTCGTCAGCAGTGATCGTCGTCGAGTACGTGCACTTCGCCGTCATGTCGTCGATGCAGGGGACGATCCGCTGGAAGCCCCACTGCTGGCACTGGGTGATCTGCTGGGGAGGGGCGCCGGGCGGGGTCTCATCATAGTAAAGCCCTTCGAGGATGTTACGGCTCGGGCGGCAGACGGTCCTGGTTTCGACGGTGACCGCCGTCTCCGGGGGGACCGGAGCCGCAAAGGAGAGGTGCAACATGCTTCCCTCCCGGTCGTACCGGTATGTTACCGGGTATCCGGGGGAGCCGACCGAGAGGATTTCAAGGTTTTTTGCGTTCAGCGCGAGGGACGTGAGGGGCTTATCCTTCGTCCGGAACCTCAGCAGCGATGTCACTACCGTATGATCGTCGAATACGTCAAAGGACAGGTCCATGTGGAGCACCCGGACCGGTGGCTCCCTGAAGTCTTCGGGATAATACCGGAACAACCGCTCGGTCGTCATCATCCTTCCGAAGGGGTTGCGGGAAAAAAAAGTTTGCGCCGGGGCATATTCTCTTCTGCCCCCAGGGCATCATCTTCCGGGCCCGGAGTCCGGCATCAGCAGCCGCGACCGGAGGGTTGCTCACGCGCGATGGTCCCGGGTGCTCTTCCCGTCCAGCGCCCTGCGGATCGATCCCTTGGTCTCCTCAGGGAGATCGAGGCCGTCAAGGGCGCGGGAGAGGAGGAGCATTGCCACCTGCTGGCCGTGGGGGGTTTTGAGAAAAGCATCCAGGGATTTCTGCCCCTCCGGCGTTGAGAGGTAATCCTTTATCATCTGCTGGCCCTGCGGCGTTGAGAGGAAGTGGGCCGCCATACCGCCGAGCCCGTGAAGGTGCGCCATCGGAATTGTCACTGCTCCGGATATCCCCGGATATTGCCTTTCCCGCACTATAAAAACCGCGGCCACGCGATCCCGATTGTTCCGGAAATGCAGCCGCAGTACGGGAAGCCCCCCGGCCGGCGAACAGGGAGCGCGCGTGGAACCTTTTTATAAAAGAAAGGGGTATCTCCCTGCTGCCAAGGGAAGGTTGGGGGCAAGGAGTATGCGAACGTCCAGCGTGTCTGCCATGTGGTGTGCGGTAATCGGAATATCCCTGGTGATCAGCCTTGTCACCATTGCTGCCGACGCGCAGACCGCCGGCAGCCTCACGCGGGGCAGAGCATTTTCCGTGACGATAACGGGGCAGCCGAACACGATCTATTTTGTCTGGGACGCGGGTACCTTCCCGATGTCGGGGGCACCGGGGGACCAGCCCCCCATCATCGCCGGCGGGACGTTCAACCTGCAAAAAGACCCGCCAGGGGGGCCGTATGTCATCGGGATGCATACGATCAGCACCGGCGGCACAATCCTCGATGACGTGGCCCCGTCCAATGACGGCTTTTCGAATACCGATTATTACGCAGAGATTACCACCGACGCGAACGGTCAGGGAACCGTGGAGTTCCGGACCAGCTCGAATACCGCTGCCCAGAATTTCCGGATCAAGGTCGAGGATCAGGGAGGGAACCCGGGCCAGCTCCAGGTGACCGCCAGTCTCCCCCCGACACTGCCTTCCCCTGCTGCGACCCCCGCTCCTTTCGTCACCGCGATACCCCTCCCGCAGCCCACGATCACCATCGTTCCGCCGGCTGCCCTGCCGACGACCACGATTACACCGGCGGCGCCCGCTACTGCCGGGACCACTGCCCCGGCCCCCTCAGCGACCCTGACGCCACCCTCCCCGGTCCCGGTCGGGATCGGGATACTTGCAGTCCTTGCCGGGCTCGCGCTGGCCGCGAGGAGATGATCCATTTTTCCGGGTGAACCCGCCTGCCAGAATCCGGCGGAACCCTTAAAATTCAGGAAGCCCTATCCGTGCCCCGGTGAAAAGGGATGAAGATCGGGATAGTAGGAAAAGGGAATGTGGGGACATCGCTCGGTTCCGGGCTGGCGCGCACCGGCCACGAGGTGCGGTACGGCCACCGCGACCCGAAGGAACCGGTGGCCGGGGCAGCGCGGTGGGGTGATGTGGTCCTCCTCGCGGTACCGTTCGCCACGGTCAGGGATGCCGCAAGGGAGATCGGATCCCTTGCAGACGGAAAAGTGCTTGTCGACGTGACCAACCCGCTTGACGCCCAGATGGGCCTCGCGCTCGGGTTCACCACTTCTGCTGCCGAGGAGATCCAGAAGCTCCTTCCCAAAGCCCGTGTGGTGAAAGCCTTCAATACGGTCTTTGCCGCAAACCAGGGCTCCGGTAGAATCGGCACCGAACAGCTGACCGCCTTTATCGCCGGCGACGACCGGGGCGCAAAAGAGACAGTGATACGCCTCGCGCGGGACCTCGGGTTTGAACCCGTCGATGCCGGGGGGCTGAAGACCGCACGCCACCTCGAGCCGATGGCGGCGATGCTCATCGGGCTCGGATACGGCATGAAGATGGGCACCGGTATAGGGTACCGGCTCGCAAAAAAGCAGGAATAACAATTTTTCCGGCCGCTCACTGACCCGAATCTTCGCCGAGCGCCTCGCGGCTCCGCACCTGGTAGAGGGCAGTCGGGTCCATCGAGCAAAACGTCTCCGGGCCCGTCCGCATGATGACTGCCGCGACCCCGCTGTTGACGATCATCTTCGAGCAGAGGAAACAGGGCCAGATCTGGGTGATCCCGCCGGTCCCGACGTCGAAACCAGCGAGGTACAGGGTGCAGCCCCGGGCGAGTTTGCCGGCCTGGATGAGCGCGTTCATCTCGGCATGCACGCTCCGGCACCGCTCGTAGTTCGATCCCGACGGGATGTTATGGTCTCTCCTCCAGCAGGTCTTCAGTTCCGTGCAATCCGTCTGTTTCCGCGGCGCGCCGGTATATCCGGTCGAGACGATGGTGTTGAATTCGTCCACGAGGATCGCACCGAAGTTGCGCCGGAGGCAGGTGCCCTGCCGTGCACACCGGGCAGCGAGGTCGAGGAAATACTGGTGGCGGTCTGTCCTCATCAGCCTAAAGTATTACCCGCCGCATTATTAATACGGCACGATTTTCTCCTGTCCTTCGGGACAAGGCGCTGCAGGGTGCGGGGGCGCGAACGCCCGGAGGTATGATGGCGGTAGCGCGCCCCGGATATGGCGGATCGCACCCATCCTTCAGGAAAACGGGCGATATACGATCAAGAGTGCGAAAAGGGCAGCGGTCTGGGCTGCAAGTCCTGCCGGGACGAGGGCAAAACGGGGGTTCCGGATCTTGTGCCGGAAGAGAATCATCCCGGCACATGCGCCGAACGGCCCGATGAGTGCAGCCGCGAGGAGCCGCCGCTCCGGTACCCTCCACCAGCGGAAGACCGCAGCACCCTTGTCCCATGCGAAGAGGAAGAGTGACCCGCCGTTGGCGACCGCCAGGACTGCAGCGAGGGGAAGAAGCCAGCTGTTCACAGCTCTCATTTGGGATCGCGGGAGGAAAGAATGTTAGCCGCTGCCGGAGTGCTCGGATGGCCAATCCGGCACCTTCAGGCACCGGGTAAAAAGGGCGGGATTTCCTTTCTGCCGGGATCGTTCACTTCGGCCGGGTCCCGGTCCTTGTCATTCTCTTGGTCGGCTTGATAGGCCCCGGCTTGTTGGTATGCGTTGGCAGCTCTTCGCCATGGGGGTGGGTATGGGTGGCGTGACGCGGGGGGAGTACGGGACGGTGATGGGGATGGTGGGGGGGCTGGGGGTTCAGGGCCTGGATCATGAAGGAAGACGGGTGGCGGGGCCGGTGCGGATGGCTGTGGTCCTCAGGGTGGTGCAGGGCATCCTCGAGCTGCCGATCCCGGTCGTGGCCCGCCAGCTCTCCTATATGGGTACCGGTGTGGGATTCGTGGTGATGGGCTGCCGGTCTTCTCGTCAATCGCGGTGACATGGGGGAATAGTCCCGTTCTTTCCAGATAAAAGATTCGGTATCGGAGAAGCGGGCGGGGGGATCCGGGGAGGAGAGAATGCGTCAGCATTCTTAGATCCGAAGGCCGGATGAAACCCCCATCAGGTAGCGGGGGTCCTTTCGATAACGAGCCGGAACCGGGTCTTTTTATCCTCGGGATGTTCCGTCATGGCGCCGGATATCCAGCGGGCGATAGCCCGGATCACGGTGAGGGTCTTCTCGGTCGAGAAGGTACGGCCTGCCGGGACATACTCGCCGTCACTATCGGCAAGGATCAGGGGGCTGATGGTCCATCGCCCGAACGTATCGACCGCGATAGAGAGACCGTGCGCGGAGCTGGCACTCGTCAGGCGCAGCTCTTCCGGTAAACAGTCAACGACAATCTTCTGTTCTGCGCCCGCCTTCCGAACCTCTTCGCTTACGTACGCAGAAAGGTCCCGGGGGGTAAGGAGCAGATCCGCCTCTTCCGGTGTCAGCATGTGTCCTCGTTCCTCGCTTTCGTGTTCTTCGCCACGCACCTTTGTAATTTTTCCCTTATATATTATTTGAGGGGATCTCAGTACGTATTCCCGTGCCGAAACAGACTTTCCCGACCCTGATCCTCTCCCGTTCCGGCGCTACACCGGGAATCCGTTCTCACGTCTCCAGAGGAAGGAGCCGGCAAAGACCCGGACCGGCGATCCGTCCGGGCCTTCGCCTCCGGCTTTCGCCAGCGTATTCATTCCGACATGTTAATCTTATCATCGGGTGAACGGAGAGGAGAGGGGAAGGCTTCCCGGTGAGGGCCGCAAAAATCCGGCACCTCGCGGAGGCAGGCTCACGACGATCATGGCTCCCGGTATAGCAGCACCCCACGATCCCGGCAGGGAATCGCGGCCCGACGCACTCCGGGAATTCTTCCGGCGCCCGGTATTTCTGAGCCTCACGATCGGGATACCGTTCTGCATCTTCAAACTCCTCTTCGGCCTGACGGCAGTTCGCACCGGTGCCGGCACGAACCTGGTTCTCACCGCCGCCGGGTGGGGGATAGCAGCCTGGGCGGGGGCCGATCTCTTCCTGAATGCCGGGAGGATCGTTTCCGATCTCCTCCACCGGCCGGCCGGGTTCGAGTACTGCACCATCGCCGAGGTGGGGAGGCTCTTCCACCGGCCCCGGGTCTTCCTCGCCATCGACACCCTCCTCACTTTCTCGATCATCTGCGCGATGCTCTGGTCCGGCTGGATCGCACGGCTCGATACCGCCGGAACGTATCTCTGGTACGCAGCGACCACCCTGAACCTGATCAGCCTCTCGTTCGTCTCCCTCTATTCCGAGATTCGGTCGCCGTGACGGAAGGATCTGAATGACGCCTTCTCCCGATGCACCGACACGCAGGTTCTTATACTTGCGAACCCTGTATACTAGCACAGTTGTAAGACTGTGAGTAACAACCATGTATGGATCAAATAATTTTGGCGGCAGCAGAGGGCCCAGAGATTTCGGCCCCCGCGAGATGACGAAAGTGACCTGTTCTGACTGTGGAAAGGAATGCGAAGTTCCGTTCAAGCCCACCGAAGGCAGGCCGGTATACTGCCGGGACTGTCTCCCGAAGCACAGGAAACCCCGGTTCTAAGACTGCGGTTTTATCAGTTCTTTTTTTTCGCCGTTATCAGGAATTTTATCTCGCCCGGGAGCTGTGCGGTTAGCAGCCTCCTCCGGCATACATGACGGCATGTGAGTATTTTTTACGCTTTTTCCATACCGAACGCTTCGCAATTATTCCCGGCAGCGTTTCCCCAGCGCCGTCCCGACGGTTCCCGAAGCCTCCGGGTCAGCGGGCCGGCCGCCGCAGGCCGGTCATGCCGTGATCCCGGGCCCTTTGAGCGTGCGGTCGAAGAACCTGACCATCTCGCCAAAGGCGTCGCGGGCGGCGTCACTGTCGTTGAGGGTGCCGTTGACGATCATGAACCCGTGAGGCTCCCCCTCGTACACTTTCAGTTCGAAATATTTTTTCGCTTTAGTCAGGGCGACGGTATAATTGAAGGTATCCGTTACCGGGCTCGCCATATCGGCGCTCCCATGGATCATGAGCAGCGGCACGGAGAGGGAGCTGAGGTGATCGACCGGCCGGGTCTCGTTGGCAAAACCACGGTTGTACGGGAACCCGTACCAGGCAACACCGGCTTTGAACGCCGGCATCTGGGGCAGGAAGAGCTCCGTGTACCTTCCGCCGGCGCAGAAGCCGGTGAGACCGATGCGTGCGGGATCCACATCGGGCCGCGATTTCAGGTACGCAACCCCGGCTGCGATCAGCGAGCCCACGTCTTCGTCCGGCGGGGATGCGTTGAAGGTCTGCCATCGCGGTGCGATTACTACGTATCCCTGTTCAGCGAACCGGTCGACCATGGTCAGGTACCCGGGCTCGAGGCCGTTGAACGAATGGATCAGCACGATCCCCGGGTATGTCCCCGGCGCCGAAGGGGCGGCGACATACGCCGGATACGCGAGGCCCATGCTGGTAATCGTCAGATCGGAGCCCGAAAATGCCGTTCCGGCCAAAGAGGGCGGCGAGGCTGCGGGCAGATTTTCCTGCAGGGGCCGGCTTGCAGTCATGCATCCCGCCGAAACGATGGTGAGGGCCACCACCGCGGCAAACAGCAACTTCTTCATCATCATGCTCCTGAACACGCGTCCCGGCAACGTTTCACAGCGGGACGGGAGGATCCACGGGCTAGTAACCCGGACCGGTATTTGAAGGTTTTCCCGGACTTCCCCGTCTTCATGCCCGGCTCCGGGCCACCGCAGCCCGGGCTGCGGAAAACGGTTCTTCCGGAGCCTCCGGCGGCCATAAATCCCGGGGCCGGGGGATGAACAATTTTTTAGCCTCCTGCGGTGAACTATCCTTTACTGACATTTCCTCCGGCATATCCTATCGTGCCTCCCGCGTGGAACTACGATTCACAGAACGAAGGTGCTCCAGAAGCATGAAGATCCTCATCATCGATACCGAGATGCCCGATGATGCGGGATCGAACAACCTCGCCGCCCTCCTTGCCGACGATTCATTCGGGATCGTCCGCGTGCACCGCGTTGCCGAGGCTCTCGACGTGCTCGCCCGCGACCCCTTCGACCTCGTCATGCTCGACATGGATCTCCCTGAGAACCGCAACAACGCTGCCCTCCGCCTGATCCGGATGCGTGCCCCGGATCTCCCGGTAATTCTCATCTCGTCTGAGAAGACCGAGGCCGCCGCCCGGCAGGCACTCGGGGAAGGGGCAGTCGATTACCTTGTCCGCGAGGAACTCAACAGCCGGTACCTCTTCCGGACGCTCCGGTACGCGATCGAGCGCCACCAGTTCGACCGTCGTGCAGGCCGG
The DNA here is from genome assembly GCA_035515395.1 of Methanoregula sp. Taxonomy (GTDB): domain Archaea; phylum Halobacteriota; class Methanomicrobia; order Methanomicrobiales; family Methanospirillaceae; genus Methanoregula. Next base: position 30,939 of record DATJBJ010000011.1, read on the forward strand.
ACCCGGGACCAGCTCGGGATGCTGGTCGCGGACGGATCCACCCGCCTCGACGAGGTAAACACCCGGCTCAAGAAAGAGAACGAGACCCGGCGGCAGCGGGAACAGGAGCTGAAGCGGTCGAACCGGCTCCTCCGGGTCCTCACCGAGTGCAACCAGGCGCTTGCGCACGCGAAGAACGAACAGGAACTCCTCACCTGGATCTGCGAAGTGATGGTCTTTACCGGGGGCTATCCGTATGCCTGGATAGGCTTTTTGGACCCGGAGAAGGATCCCCCGGTTCTGCAACCGGTCGCCGATGCCGGGTTCACCAACGGGAAACTGGGGGAGGCTCTCATCGTCCGCGAGGACACGGAACAGGGATCGGGGCCAGGTGCTTCGAGCATGCGGACGAAGAAGCCGTCCGTTATCCGGAACATCCGGAAAAACGCCCGGTACAGGGAGATGGCGGCCGAAGCAAAGAGCATGGGATACGGTTCGGCTGTCGGACTGCCGATCCTCATGGACGAAGGGCAGATGCCGGGAGGCTCGCTCATTCTCCTTTCCCGGTCTCCTGCCTCGTTTGACAGCGAGGAGAAGAAGATCCTTACGCGGCTTGCAGAGGATATCTCGTTTGGGATCCGGGCGATGCGGACCCGGGAAGCGCACGCAATAGCCGAAGAAGCGCTCCACGAATCGGAGATGTTCTACCGCACGGTCATCAATACGCTCCCGGTCGGCATTGCGGTCGTCGACACCGATGACAAGCTCGCGTTCCTCTCGCCGAAGACGTGCGAGATGCTGCACCTGCCGGCGTCAGAAGATGGCCTCGGCACCTCGTTCTCCCGGTACCTGCGGGCGCAGCCTGCGGAGGCTACGGTAAAGAATTTCCGGCAGCTCCAGAAGAAGAGCGGGGCGGGAGCACCGGCCGAGTGCAGCGTGACGAGGGCAGACGGATCGAGTTTCTGGGCGGAACTCCGGTCGGCATCGCTCCGGAACAGCGTGGAGGAAGTGATAGGGACCCTTGTCGTTACCCAGGACATCACCGAGCGGAAGGTTGCCGCGGAGAAGATCCGGAAGGCCTATACCGAACTCGAAGAACGGGTCGAAGAACGGACTGCCGACCTTTACACCGCCAACCTCGAGCTCCAGAAGGAGATAACACGGCGGGAGCAGCTGATGGCAGCCCTGCGGGACTCGGAGCAGTCGCTCCGGGATAACCAGCGCCTTCTCGATGCCGCGGAAAAACTCGCCCATATCGGGAGCTGGGAGTGGGACATTCCCACCGGGACGCTCCGTTGGTCGGACGAACATTTCCGGATCTACGGGTACGAACCCCATGCCGTCAGCCCGACCCGCGATCTCTACCTCTCTGCGATCCTCCCCGGCGATCGGAGAAAAGTCACCGGGCTGGAGAAGGCGGTGCTCGATGGCGAGGGGGAATACGATGTGGTATTCCGGATCGCACGGCCGGACGGCGTCATCCGGTTCATCCACAACCGCGGGGAAGTGAAACGGGACTCAGGCGGGAAACCGGCTGCGATTCGGGGATCTGCACAGGACATCACCGAGCGCCGGAGGGCGGAGGAGGAACTCGCCCGTCTGGCAACCATCGTCGCACAATCGGACGATGCGATCATCGGGATGAACCCGGATACGACCGTCTTCAGCTGGAATGCCGGCGCAGAGAAGATCTTCGGTTACTCAGCGGGAGAAGCGATCGGGCAGGGGATCGGGGCGATCGTCTCCCCCCGGCGCAATACCAAGATCAACCACAACCTCGGCATGATCCTCGCCGGCGAGCCGCTCCGCACCTTCGAGTCCCTCTGCCGGAGGAAGGACGGCAGCCATTTCTATGCGTCCCTGACGATTTCCCCGGTCCGGGACGAGCACGGGGCGACCTCCGGCATCATCTTTATCGCACGGAACATCACCGACCGGAAACGGATCCAGCACGAGCTGAGGGAATCGGAGCAGAAGTACCGGAGCCTCTTCGAGACGATGGCCCAGGCTGTACTCGTCATCGACCCCCGGGGGGATATCGCCGACGCCAACCCGGCCGCAGAGCGGCTGCTCGGGATCCCGCGGGCGCAGCTGAAAGGGAAGACGGCACTGATTCCCGGGCTCGACCCGGTGCAACGGGACGGCACGAAACTCCGGCCCGAGTCGGCCCCGTGGATCCGGGCCTTCCGCGAGGGCGCGGAGATCCGCGACATCGTGGGGATCAGGCACCCCGGCGGCTCCGGGGTGCGCTGGATGATCGCGGACGCGACGCCGAACTACCGGGCCGGGGAGCACGCGCCCCACCAGGTCTCCCTCGTGCTTAACGACATCACCGGGCTGGATATTACCGGCGACCGTCTTCAGGAACGGGCCGGCTGACCCGATGCCCCTCCCGGCAGTCTGGCATCCCCCTCCTGTTTTTTGCGTCCTGGTTCCCGCAACAGGGACCTGGATCGGCAGCGGGCCGTTCCGGAGCGGCGATTCCGGGAACGGCCCTGCTGACCGGTGCATCTTCTGCACGGAGCCGCCCCACTCGCGGTTCCCTGCCCGGCATGTCGTTTGCGACCCCGTCACTTTCACTCCGCTCAGGCCTCCTCCTTATCTGCGCGGAAAAGGAGAGGGATCCGGCACCATGATGATCACGCTCGGCCCGGGGATCACGCTCCACCCCGGTTCCTTCACTGCGGTGATCGCACCGGAAGAGATTCTTGCTGCAGCGCTCACAGGCAGCCCCGCTCTCCGGAAGTTCCTGATACTCTTCGTATCCGTTGGCCCGGGGCTCTCCGGGCGCGCCGGCGCCATCCTTCCGTACCTGGAGATCCGCGCGGCACCGTCCGCCGGCGATCTCGTGGCGGCCCTGCAGGGCGCACGGCAGACCCTTGTCCTTGTCGGGCATGACCCGGCCCTGTTCGAAGGAGCGGGGGAGAGACCTGCAGTAGCCGGCGCCCTCCGGGAAGCGGGGCGCTCGGCGCTCGTGATCCTGCATGCAACGACACGGACCCCTTCCTTCGATGCACTGGCCCGGTCCGCAGACCGTACGATCGAGATCATTCCCGCCGGCGGCCCGGCAGGCCGGCGCGCCCGTGCGGTCATTCCCGCGTATTGCAGCGGAACGACAGCCCCTCGCGGACAGACCCTGCTGGAGGTGTCGTGATGGGCCGGAGCGTCGCAAGCATCCGGCAGGAGGCCAACGATATCGCGGATCGCTGGGCCGGGGCCGCTCGTGCGGCCGGGGACGGCCCGTGCGGCCGGCGCCTGGCCGGCCTCGCGAAGCGCCACGCGAGCGACGCCTTCTTCGGCTGCGACGAACCACTCGAGGCTGCTGTCTTCTCGGCACTTGTCGAGCTGCTGAAGGCATCCGGATCTGCGGGGCCCGGGAAAGCGGCAGACATGGCAGAGGTAACAGGAGCGACCGGGACGGCAGCGGGAACGGGCCCCGCGGGAGGCGGCGATGTGGATTCTTGACTCGGCCAACCGGGGGGACGGCGTTGACCTGTGGTACAGAGACGGGACCATCACCCGGGTGGCGCACCATCTGTACGACCCGCCCTTCTTCCTCCACCTGCCTGATCCCGGCCCCCACCACGAAATGATCGGATCGCTGGAAGAAGCGTTCGGGGCCTCCCCGTGCACGTTTACGACCATCTTCGGCGAACTTCCCGGGTACCGGGTCTTCGGGGACCGGAACATTGCCGAGACCATTGAGCGGCAGACGGGGTACACCGCCCGGCTCTTCAACGTGGACGTGCGGAGGGACCAGCGCTTCATGGCCGAGCGCGGGTTGGTTCCCTGCAGCGGGGGGGAGGGCCGGTTCTCCACCGCGTTTGCACACTCCCTGCGGCTGATGGAGATCCGGATCCGCGACAATCCCGCTCTCTCCGCGGTATGCACCGATATCGAAGTCACGTGCGGGTCCGAACGGCCGGGGCGCCTGCGCGGGAGCGCCCGCACCCTGCTTGCCGATCTCTTCGGGATCGTCGCAGCGGACGACCCGGATGTGATCCTGATGCCCGGGGCCGACGCGTGGATGCCGAGACTGCAGGAACAGGCACGGGCCTTCGGGTTCGGCATGCCGTTTTCCCGGAGCGGGAAGTACCGCACCATGGACGCGCGGTCGTACTGGAGCTACGGCAGGATGGAGCACAAGGTCTCGGCCCTCATCCCGGACGGCAGGATCCTCATCGACACGGAGCAGTCGTTTGTCTACCGGGAGGGCGGGCTCGCCGGCGTCTTCATGGGGGCGCGGCTCGCGGGGATCTCCCCGAACCTCGCATCGCGGTTCACGCCTGGCACGCTCATCTCCGGGTACGAGGTGTACGAGGCAGTTGGAAAGGGCATTGCCGTGCCGTTCCGGAAGAGCGATGTGGAGACTACCCGGAAGCTCGGGCCGCTCAAGGAGGCGGACCGCGGCGGGATGATGTTCCAGCCCGCGGCCGGGACGTACGAAAATGTCGACGAGATCGATTTCACGTCGCTGTACCCCTCGATCATCATCCGGGAAAACCTCTCGCCTGAAACGATCGGGCACCAGGAGCGACGCGGCTTCCTGACAGCGGCGCTCGAGCCGCTGGTGAAGCTCCGTATCGAGACGAAACGGAGAAAGAAGGCCGACCCTGAGCTCGCCGGCATCGACTCGATCCTCAAGTGGATGCTGGTGACCTGTTTCGGGTACACCGGCTACAAGAACGCGAAGTTCGGCAGGATCGAAGTGCACGAGGGGATCACCCGGATGTCCCGTGAGATCCTGATGCAGACGAAGGCCATGGCAGAAGGGATGGGCTTTACGGTGCTGCACGGGATCGTCGACTCGCTCTGGGTGCAGGGGACGCCGGTCGCCGCGCTGAAGGAGCGGGTGGAGCACGGGACCGGGCTGCCGGTCGAAGTAGAGCACTTCGACTGGATCGTGTTCCTGCCGCAGAGGGACAAGACCGGGGCCTACAACCGCTATTACGGCCGGCTCGGAGACGGCAGCGTCAAGGTGAGGGGGATCGCGGCCCGGCGCCACGATACGCCTGAGTTCATCCGTACCGTGCAGCAGGAGATGCTCACCGTAATGAGCCACGCGGGCACCGTCGCCGGGCTCGCGCTTTTGCAGGATGAGGTACGGGAGATATACCTCGCCGCGGTGCAGCGGCTCCCCGATGCAGAGGTAAAGGACCTGGTGATCAACCGGCGGATCAGCCGGCTCACCTATGGGCGCCGGTGTCTCGAAGGCGCCGCAGTGCAGGCCTACCTGAAAGGGGGCACCGGCATCGCGCCGGGCATGAAGATCGGGTACGTGGTGCGGGATGCCCGCACATACGCGGTTGACACGGAATGGGAAGCGGAGAAGTTCGACGTGCTGTATTACCGCGGACTCCTCGAAAAGGCATGGGAGGAGATCCGGTTTGCATTCAGGCCGGCAGGTGTGTGAGCATATGCGCTGGAAGGGAGAAACTCCCCGGCTATAAGAAGAAGATCATAAGGACTTCTCCGGGATTTGGCAACAAGAAGAAGATCGTCAGATCTTCTTCGAAATTTTGAGAATCGGGCGGAGCGAGATTCGGGAACAAGAAGAAGATCGTCAGATCTTCTTCGAAGTGTCCCCCTTCATCACATATTTTACGGTAAGGAAGATTACGAGAGCGATGATCATGAAGTCGATGATCGCTCCGGCAAAATCGCCGGCCAGGAATTTTACCGGGCCGATCTGCAAAACCGATTCCCTCCAGTTGCCCCCGGGAGTGATGACGCCAACCACCGGCATGATGATATCAGTGACCAGCGAAGTGACCAGTTTCGATGCGGCAGTACCTATGACAAATGCAACCGCGAGCCCGATTACCTGGTACTTCTGCAGGAATTCCATGAACTCCTGGTTGAACCCCCGCGCCCCGCTTCCCAATACACTGATTCCACCTTCGAGTGCTTTTTCTGCATTCTTGATGTCCCTGTCAGCCATATGATCCACCCGGAAGAAGAGTATCCCCTTCCTGTAAATGAACCATGAGGCACGCGGGATAAAAAGGGTTGGTCCACGCGGAGGAGGCATCCCCTCTCGTTACAACCCCGAAAAAAATTGGCGTTTACCGGTCAGATCAGCGGCCCCGGCTGCCCGGTACCGGTGACCGGTAGTTTCTCGCCCTTGAGGAAGATCGTCGCGTCCGATTCAACGATCCGGCGCGCGATCACCTCTTTTCCCCGGACCGTGAGGGCGAAGATCGGGATCGCCGCGCCGGCCTGGAGGAGCGCCCTCGGCCCGATGATCTCCCGGACGTTCTTCGAAGCACAGCCGGTTACGAGATCGGCGGTCGCCGCGAGGCGCCGGGCCTCGTCTTCCGTAAGGCCGCTCGTGTGGACGACAAATATCAGGGCATCGGGATGCTCCCTCCGGATGATCTCCGCCGCATCGGCTCCGGCGACGGTGACGGCAACCCGGCGGAAGCCTTTCTTTGTCGCAAGCCGGACCCCGGCCGGCTGGTCGAGCCTGGCGGTGCCATGGTCGAGCACGAAGCCTCCGTTGCCTTCGATCCGGTCCATCACTTCCTTAATCGGTGTCGTCGAGACGAGACCGGACATCCGGCCGCCGATCCCCTGTACCATGCGTGGTGCGGTCACGACGACCGTTCCCGCCCCGTCGCTTGCGAGGACAACTGCATCGACAAGCCCGCCCCGCATCGCCGAGCTGAGCAGCTCGGAGGCGCCGAACCCGACGAAATCTTCATCCGCCAGCACCTCGCGGCGCGGCGTGCACATCCCGAACGCCCGGATCCGGTGCTCGATGTTGGCCCTGATCGCGTCTTTTGAGAACTCTTTCACCGGCACGGCGAACCGTTTTGCCAGCGGGCAGTCGCCGATCTGCGGTTCCCCGACTTCGACGACCTCCCCGTTCCGGATGACGATCCGGCACCGCCCGATCGCCTCAATGACATGCTCGTCACAATCGGCTGAGACCATGATTACCTCTACTCGTTCCGGGCTCGTCCTGAAACGAGCCGGGTTTGTTCCTATTCACCATGCCCGCTAAGATTAATAAATGGTAGGGTGGGGACTACTCGTGATCCGACGGCTTTTTATCCGGATCTGCGTTTTTGCCGCGGTCTTCCGATCCTACCGCGGTCTATTTAGAAAGAGCCGCCGAAACTGTACACGATGCCGGAGAGACAGCGGTTCTTCGAGATCGACATCGCCCGGGGGATCGCCATCGCGATGATGGTCGCTTTCCACACCCTCTTCGATCTCTGGTACTTCGGCATTTACCCGGTCGATGTCGCACACGGCTTCTGGAGGTATTTCGCGTTTTCGACCGCGACGCTCTTCCTTCTCATCGTCGGGATCTCGTTCACCATCAGCTACTCCCGGGCGGAGAAAGCACTCTCCGGGTTCCGGCTGTACCGCAGGTTCCTGTACCGGGGTGCAGGGATCTTCGCGCTCGGCATCCTCGTAACCGCGGCAACGTGGATCTATCTCGGCGAGGGCTTCATTGTCTTTGGGATCCTCCACCTCATCGGCGTCTCGGTCCTCCTCGCACCGTTCTTCTATCGGTTCGGGAAATATAATTTCGTGATCGGCGGTGCCGTGATCCTTGCGGGTTTTCTCATAGCCGGCATCGCGGGCCCGGTCTGGCTCCTCCCGCTCGGTTTCCATCCGGCAGCGTGGTGGTCGGTGGACTACGAACCGCTCCTCCCGTGGTTCGGCGTGGTGCTGATCGGTCTCGGTCTCGGGTCGGTCCTGTATCCTGAGGGCAGAAGAAGGATCCCGCTGCCGGAGCTTCCGGCCCGGTGGCGTCCGGTGCTCACGTTTCCCGGGCGGCACTCGCTCGTCATCTACCTCGTTCACCAGCCGGTGATCATCCTCATCCTGCACTTCGCGACCGGTGCGGTGCCCTTGTGAGTACGGCGGATCCGCAGACGTGTACGCCCACCGGCCCCGGTTACCGGCTTTCGTGCGAAGCCCATTATGGGATGGCGGTACATCAATAACCGGGCGTCTCCATGCTCTGGGCACTCCTCGCGATCGTCGGGGCCGCAGCGAACGCGGCATATTACATCCTCATCAAGCGCTGCATCCCGGCCCTCAACCCCCGGGTCCTGTCGGCTGCGGGGTTCATCGGCGGCGGGCTCCTCCTCTTCGCCCTCTCTGCGATACAGGGCTTTCCCCGGATCGGGCCGGACTATTACTCAGCCGTGATCATCTCGGCGATCCTCAACGTCGCCGGCCTCAACCTGATCTTTGCCGCGCTCGCGGAGAGCGACCTCTCGCTCTCGATGCCCATGCTCTCCTTCACGCCGGCCTTTCTCATCGCCACTTCATATGTCGTCCTCCACGAAGCCCCTTCGCCTTCCGGGGCTGTCGGGATTATCGTCATTGTCTGCGGCTCGTACGTACTGAACATCTCTGCAGCGCACGAGCATTACCTCGACCCGGTCCGATCGATGCTCCGCAACCGGGGGAGCTGGTACATGCTCATCGTTGCCTTCCTCTTTGCGGTCTCCATCAATTACGACAAGATCGCGCTCCTCAACTCCGACCCTGTTTTCGGGATGGCGTTTACCCTCGGACTGATTGGCGCTGCTTTCGTCGTCGCCCTGTCCGTCCCGCTCCTCTTCCGGAGAGGCCGGAGAGCTCGTAGGGATGCAGCCCCGCAATTCCCGGTCAGACCGCATCCCGATAGCACCGGAAAAGCGGCCGGTCTCCGGTCCTATATCCTGCCGGCTGCCCTGGTCGCGGTCTTTGCGGCAGCGGAATCGGTTTCCATCAACCTTGCATATACCCTGCAGATCGTCCCCTATGTCATCTCACTCAAGAGGCTCGGGGTCCTCTTCATGGTGCTCTACGGCACGATCGTGTGCCGCGAGGACGAGCTGGCAGCCAGGTTCGCGGGAGCAGCGCTGATGGTCGGCGGTGCTGTCATCATCCTGCTCTCAGCGTGAGCCGGAACGATGGGAGTCCCCCGTTACCCCTTCCCTTTTTCCACGAACAGCGGCACGTCCCGGAACGTTTCCGCATCGAACACCCCGCGATCCGTGACGCGCAGGGACGGGATCACCGTGAGTGCGAGGAACGAGAGGTACATGAACGGGTTATCGATGCCTCCCATCCGTTCCTCCGTAGCTCTGCGGAGGAGGGAGAGACGGCGGACAACTTCGGGATACGGCAGGGACGACATCAGTCCCGCGCAGTCGAGCGGGAGGACGGTCTTTTTCCCGCCCGCCACGACAGCCATCCCACCGTTCAGCCGGAAGACCTCAGCGATGGCGGTGCGGATCTCCCGGTCGCTCGTCCCGGCGGCTATGACGTTGTGAGCGTCGTGCGAGACACTGGACGCAATCGCGCCCTGCCGGAATCCAAATCCGCGGACGAGCCCGACCCCGCACATCTTCTCCCGGTACCGGTTGCAGACCACGACCTTGAGCAGATCCCGGCCGGGATCGGGGGTTCCCCCGGCATCGATCCGGCAGCGGAGGGATTCTGTCAGGATCTGGCCGGGCACGAGCCCGATCACCCGTACCACGCCGCCACCCCTGATCTCCATCTCTTCCGGGGAAGGGACCCGGCCGCGGAAAGATGGCGGGAGGGGGGCCCGGAGTTCCCGGGGGATCCCCGGGTCCCCGTCGGCTGCCCGGAAGACTTTCTTCACGATAAACTCCTCCGGATCGCTGATGATACAGAAATCCGCGCGCCGTCCCGGGGCGAGAGCTCCCCGATCTGCAAGGCCGAACCGCTCCGCTGCGGAGAGGGTCGCTACCCGGATCGCGAGCTCCGGTTTCAGCCCGCACCCGATTGCCCGACGGACGCAGTGGTCAATATGCCCCTCCTCCGCGAGCGCATCGGCGTGCCGGTCGTCGCTTGCAAAGCAGCACCTGCTGGATGTCTCTGCCGTGACCGCGGGTACAAGCTCGGTTATGTTCTCTTCGGTCGAGCCTTCGCGGAGATACAGGTACATTCCCCGGCGCAGCTTCTCCTGCGCCTCGGCAAGGGTTGTACATTCGTGATCGCTCTGGAGGCCGGCGAGGATGTAGGCGTTCAGGTCCATCCCCGAGAGGTGCGGGGCGTGGCCGTCACGGATCGGAGCAAGGGCAAGCTTCCTGCCGATCTCCGGGTCCCCGGCAAGGACGCCGGGGACGTTCATCATCTCCCCGACACCGAGGACCCCTGCCCGGCCGATGAACCCTGCGAGATCGCTGCTGCTCAGCGAAGCGCCGCCGGCATCGAGGGGGGTCGCCGGCACGCACGAGGGCAGCATGTACAGGATGTCGATATCCGCGCGTTCCCGCTGGCCGAGCATGAACGCGATCCCTTCCGCCCCGGCCACGTTTGCGATCTCGTGGGGATCGGCGATTACTGTCGTGGTCCCGTGGATCGCCACGAGCCGGGCGTATTCCCCCGGTGTAAGGAGCGAGCTTTCGATATGCACATGCGCATCGATGAGCCCCGGGACGATGTACTCTCCTGTGAGGTCGACTTCGGTCCGGCCGGCATAGTCGCCGATCCCGAGCACAATCCCGGCCTTGACCGCAAGGTCCCCCGCCTCCCATGTGCAGCCGAAGGGATCGAAGATCTCCGCGTTCCGATATACGTGGTCTGCCGGGGCGATCCCCCTGGCCGCGTCGATCATCGTGCGCGAGAACGGGCTCATCCGGCACCCCCGGGCCGCAGAGAGAGAGAGGTGATCGGCATCATCGCAGCGTGCAACCGGCAGGGAGCAGTCCCGGATATCCCGACGGAAGGGCGGGCAGTCCCCGGAACAACGGAGGGGGCTGCAGCGTACGGTGTCGCCTGCCGGGATGGAAAAACCGAACTATTCACCGGGCCGGCGATCATTGCAGTATGATTGGCCCGCCGTGATAAAATAGATGGGGTGGTAAAAGGGACCGTTACCTTCCTGGCTGAAGAGGGGCTCCCCTTGCCGGATTACGGCCGATTCGTGTTTTTCAGACCTTGAACCGCGAGATCTCGCGCGTCACCTGGTCCACGATAGTGTTGACATTGCCGATGATCTTTGTGATCTGGTCGATGGCAGCCGACGACTCTTCGCTCGCGGCAGCCGCATCTGTCGACTCTTTTGCGGTGCTCTGCATCAGCGAGTTGACCTCATTGACGCTCGCGGTCACCTCTTCCACGGAAGCGGCCTGCTCCTCAGCGGCTCCCGCGACCTCGCCGACATGCCGGCTGATCTGGTCGATGGAGGAGACGATGTTGTTGAAGCTCGCAAGCGTGTCCTGCAGCGCCATGCTTCCTTCCTTGACGCCGTTGTTTGCGGCGGTGACCGCTTCAACGGCATGGTTGGTCTGTTTCTGGAGGTTGTCGATCATCCCGGCGATCTTCTCGGCCGAGGCCCGCGATTCGACCGCGAGCGACTTGACCTCTGTCGCGACCACCGCGAACCCCCGGCCCGCATCGCCCGCACGGGCAGCTTCAATGGCGGCGTTGAGGGCGAGGAGGTTGGTCTGGTTGGCAAGGTCGGTGATGAGGTTGACGATCTCGCTGATCTTGTCCATCTGGCCCTTGATCTCGGTGATGATCTGGTTGACCTCGTTCGACGAACGGGTGATGCCCTGCATACCGGTCTCGGTCATCTTCGCAAGGTCCATCCCTTCGCGGCTGTAGGTGGTGGCGTCGTCGACGATCTTGGCAACCGCCTCGGCCTTGGTCGCGACTTCCTGGATGGTCCGGGAGAGGTCTTCCATCGCTTTCTGGACCTGTTCGACGCCATCGGTTGCCCGGTCGGCGTTCGCGCTTACGGCGGACGCGTTCTTCGCGACCTGCCCGGCCCCGGCAGCGACCTCTTCGACGCTCGCGTTGGCCTCCTGGGCCGATGCGGCAAGGTCCGCTACCTGGCGGTTGATGCCCTGCATCGCCTTTGCGACCTGCTCCCCGATATCGTCAAGGGAGGTCTTGAACTTCTTGAATTCCCCGCGTACCTTGATCGACTCGTTGAAGCGGGCAGTGAAGTTCCCGGCTGCGTATTCGGCAGATATGTGCATCCCCTCGTTGAGGGGGACGACCACGCTGTCGAATGTCTTGTTGATGCCGGCGACGATCTCCCAGTACCCGCCCTTAAACTTCTCCGCATCCCCGCGGACATTGAGTTTTCCCTCGACGGCTGCAATCGACATCTTGTTGGACTCCTCGATAACCGCCCTGAGGGTCTCGATCACCTTCTTGATGGGCGGGACGATCTGGTCCTTGTCGTTCCGGGGCTTGAGGTTCCGGGAGAGATCCCCGGCGGCGACCATGTCCATAGTACCGAGGATGTACTTCTGGAAATCGCCGGCAAATTTGTCAAGGTTTTCTGCCATCTCGCCGATCTCGTCCTTCCGGTTCATGGCGAGCCGGTTGGAGAGGTGCCCCTGGTGGATCTCGGCGATGTTCTCCTTCACCCGGTTGACGGGTTCGGCAATGTTCCGCGCAAGGAAGAGCGCGAGGAGTGCGGCGACGATGATGGCGATGATGGTGAATACCAGCAGGCCCGCGATCGCCGACCCGGCGGCTGCGTCGATCTGCCTCGCAGCATCCCCTCCGGCGATCTGCCGTGCTCCCTGGTCGATAGCCGTAATCTGCACATACGCAAAGAGACTGATAAGGACAAGGATCACGGTTATGACCAGGAACCCTCCGATCAGTTTCTTCCCAATTTTCATGTCATCGAAAAATTGCATGGTTTTGCTCTCCTCTCAAAAGTTTCCTAGCTCGTAATCTCTCCCATATCGCTGACGAGGTACCTGATATCGATCCAGATGATCAGCTCGTTGCGCTCGCGATCCTTGTCCCGGACTTTCTTCTTGATGATGCCGAGGATCGCCCCCTCGTCTTCCATGTCCGCTGCCGATGTGTAGTCGATATCGCTGGTATCGAACGTCGAGACTGAGAGGACATCGTCTACCATTATCCCGGTCTTGGCCTTCGTGATCTTCTCATCGAGGACGATGATCCTGCTGTTCTCGTCATTCGTCTCGGTTCCGGCAGGAATATGGAGCCGGTCCTTGAGGTCGACGATGGTGGTTATCTCCCCGCGCAGGTCGATGATCCCTTTCAGGTAGCTCGGGGTGTTGGGTAGTTTGGTGATGGTGGTGTATTCTACGACTTCCCTGACGTCGAAGAGGTCGATCGCGTACCGCTCCCGGCCGAGCAGGAACTCAACGACCTGGAGGCTCCCCTTCTCCTGTTTTCGTGTCCGCTGGCTCCTTGCGGGGGCAGTCTCCGCGCCGGCCGTGGCCTGTCCGGCCGGTCCGTCCTGGATCGCTGTCCCGCTCTCTTTTGCTGTTTTTGTCATGTCTGCCCCTAGACCCTGAACCGCGAGACTTCCCGGGTCACCTGGTCCACGATGGTGTTGACATTGCCGATGACCTTCGTGATCTGGTCGATGGCCGCCGACGACTCTTCGCTCGCGGCAGCCGCATCTGTCGACTCTTTTGCAGTGCTCTGCATCAGCGAGTTGACTTCGTTGACGCTCGCCGTGACCTCCTCCACCGAGGCTGCCTGTTCCTCAGCAGCGGCCGCGACTTCCCCGACGTTCCGGCTGATCTGGTCGATGGACGAGGCGATCCTGTTGAAGCTTGCGAGGGTCTCGCGGAGCGCCTCGCTCCCCTCCCTGACACCGGTGTTTGCGGCCGTAACCGCATCGACGGCATGGTTGGTCTGCTTCTGGAGGTTGTCGATCATCCCGGCGATCTTCTCGGCCGAAGCCCGCGATTCGACCGCGAGCGATTTGACCTCGGTCGCGACCACGGCAAACCCCCGGCCCGCATCGCCCGCACGCGCAGCTTCGATGGCGGCGTTGAGGGCGAGGAGGTTGGTCTGGTTGGCCAGGTCGGTGATGAGGCTGACGATCTCGCTGATCCTGTCCATCTGGCCTTTGATCTCGGTGATGATCTGGTTGACTTCGCCCGAGGACCTGGTGATACCCTGCATGCCGGACTCGGTCTTCTGGGCGAGTTCCATGCCCTCGCGGCTGTAGGTGGTTGTGTCGCCGACGATCTTAGCGACGGTCTCGGCCTTACCGGCCACTTCCTGGATGGTCCGGGAGAGGTCTTCCATCGCCTTCTGCACCTGCTCGATCCCGTCGGTGGTCCGATCTGCATTGGCGCTCACGGCGGCTGAACTCTTCGCAACCTGCCCGGCCCCGGCGGCGACCTCTTCGACGCTGGCGTTTGCCTCTTCGGCAGACGCTGCAAGATCGGCGACCTGCTGGTTGATGCCCCTCATCGCCTTGGAGACTTCAATCCCGATGTTGTTGAGCGAGTCGCGGAATTTTACAAAGTCCCCCTGGACCTTCAGTTTCTCGCCAAACCGGACGGTGAAATCCCCTTTCCCGTATTCGCCGGCTACCCGCATCGCTTCGTTGACCGGCCCCATCATGTACATCAGCGTATCGTTGAAACCCTTGATGATGTCCTGGTAGCCTCCCCTGAACTTGTCGGCATTGCCGCGGGTTGCAAGGCGCCCTTCGACAGCAGCCTGCGAGAGCATGTGGGTTTCATCGACGAGCGCCTTGAGCGTGGCGTTGATGGTATTGACTGCAGGGGAGATCTCATCCTTCTCGTCCTGCACTTTGAGGCTGACCGTAAGGTCTCCGCCGGCGATCTTCTGCATGGCTCCGACCACGAACTTCTGGAGCCCGTTTGCATAGGCATCCATCACCCTCGCCATCTCGCCGATCTCGTCTTTCCGGTTGAGGTTCAGCCTGCTGCTGACGATACCCTTGCTGAGCTGCCTGAGGTTCTTGGATACCCGGTTGAGCGGTTCCGTGATGTTCCTGGCGAGGAATACCGCAAGGAGGATTCCGGCGATCACGGCTATCAGGGCAGCGAAGAGGATCGTCATCTGGGCGCCTGCAGCCTGCTGGCCGGAAGCGGTATTCAGATCCCGTGCCTCGGAAAACGTACTGGCGGAGAGGTTTCCGAGCGCGGCGACCGTTGCGGTTCGCGCGGTTATGAGGGGGGAACCTGTCGCCAGCTGCGCATTGACCGTGGTCATATCGTTCTTCTTGGCAGCGGCGATCGTCAGATCGTATTGCGTAAGGAAATCCGCATACGAGCTGTCGAACGTGGCGAGATTCGATTTATCCGCAGCGGAAAGCGAGGAAGACGCCCTGAATGCGTCCGTCTCTTTTTTAATTTCGTCTTTCAACTGAGGAATAGTAGTCTGTTCGATCTGGGTGCGGGAATCCGGTACATAGATATACCGGTACAATTCGGCCCGCAGCTGCTGGAAATCGGCAGATGTGGTTCCGAGCTGGCCTGCCGGAACCACCGAGCCGGTATACAATGCTGCGGCTGTGCCACCGGTCGCCGTGAGGCTTGTGTATCCTATCACAGCGATGGCAACCGTGAGCAGCAGTACGATAATAAAACCGCCGACGAGTTTCTTATCGATCTTCATATCGTCGATAAACTGCATTTCATCCACCATCTGTTGCTGATACGCGTTTTTGGCGCGGGCGTGGTCTCCCATGAATCCTTTCCCCGGGTGCAGGTCAGGCACGGCCTTCCCTGCAGACCCGGTTCTGCCGGGATGCGGCGGCTGCCACGGAGTGCCGCATCCCGGCGGGATCGTTTCCTGAGATCCCGGGTGAGTTGTGGGCAAGGACAACGTTGGTAAATCAAACTATTTAAACATAACCACATATGGCGATTAGATGCAATGATTGATATAGTTGAATGAATATGTTAGTTAATACGAATCGGTGGTATTGCCCGCGATTTGGATTTTATACAGGAGCGTCTCGGGAGCATGGTGAAGGAGAGCGAGGTGCGGCGGATCAGGGAAGTCCTCGAACAGTACCCGAAGGGGCTCACCATCGAGGACGTCTCCCAGAAACTCGGGCTGAACCGGGGCACCGCGGCAAAATACCTCAACCTGCTGGTCGTATCGGGCCAGGCCCAGATGCGCAGCCTCGGGCCGGCAAAACTCTTCTCGCTCTCCCACCGGCTTCCCCTCTCCCAGATGCTCAGTTTCTCCTCCGATCCCATCCTCATCCTGGATGAAGATCTCTTTATCCAGCAGGTGAACGATGCATTCCTCGCCGCTTTCGGCATAGAGCGCGAATCGCTGGTTGGGGCACGGATCCTCCATTCCCCCCTCTCAGCCCACATGACCCCGCACCATCTCGAGGTCATCATGGAAGCGCTTGACGGCGAGGAGAAGGATCTCGACGAGGAGATCGAGATCGGCGGCACCCTCCGCGCCTTCCGGATGAAACTCCTCCCGCTCGTCTTCGATCAGGGGAACAAGGGGCTGGGTATCATCCTCCGGGAGACCGGCGCGCCGCAGGAGGTGCCTCCGGAGGGGGCCGCTTCCCGGGAACAGGACCAGCGCCTCCTCGCGCTGAACGAGGAACTCGAGGGAAAGATCCGGGAACACCGGAAGATAGAGAAGGCGCTCGCAGAGTCCGAAGAGCAGTACCGTGCGCTCGTGGAAAATATCCCCGAGGTGATCTTCACGCTCAATGATCGCGGTATGATCACGTACATCAGCCCGGTGATCCGGCGGATCACCGAGTACGAACCCGCGGAGCTCCTCGGCCGGCCCCTCCAGGATCTCGTCTTCAAGGACGACCTGATGGTCTTTGTGAAAGGCATGGAGTTCGAAAGGCCCGGTGCTGCAGGAAATTTCGAATGCAGGATCCTTGCGAAAGACGGTTCGCCCCGGTGGGTCCGGGTTTCGGGAAAACCTGTCGTCCGGAACGAGGCTGTTGTCGGGATCCGGGGGCTTATCATCGATGTCCAGGAACGCCGGCGTGCCGAGGACGCGCTCCGGAAGGCGGCAAAACAGATAATCCTCTTAAACAGCGTCACCCGGCACGACATCCTCAACGGCCTGACGAAGCTCCTGGCATATCTCGGCCTCCTCCGCTCCCAGACCAGGAGCCAGAAGATGAACGAGATCTTCGACCGGGAGCAGGAGGTTATCCGTACGATCCAGCAGCAGATCAACTTCACCCGCGACTACCAGAACATCGGCCTCTCCCCCCCGCGGTGGATCAGGGTGGCAGACTGCCTCCGGAACGCCGGATCCGGTCTCGATCTCGGGAAGATCTCGCTGGAATCGGAGCTGGGCAGCCTCGAGATCTTTGCCGATGACCTTGCCGAGAAGGTATTCGCCAACCTCCTGACAAACGCGCTCCAGCACGGCGTTCACGTGACGAGGATCCGTTTTTTTTACGAGCAGCGCAAGAGGAACCTCGCCGTCATCTGCGAGGATGACGGGAAAGGCATTCCTGAAACGGAGAAAGACCGGATCTTCGAGCACACCAGCGGGGGAAGGATCAGCTACGGCCTCTTCTTCTCCCGGGAAGTCCTCGCCATAACCGGGCTCTCCATCCAGGAGACCGGGCGCGAAGGGGCCGGCGCACGGTTCGAGATCATCGTTCCCGAAGGGGCGTACAGAGGAATACCATGAAGAAAGAGGATCAGAACGCGACAGGACAGCAGCCGGGCCGGGGAGACGCCCCCGGCAGGAAACCGGATCGGGACGGGGATACCAAGCGCCCGCTCGAGGTGCTCGAATTCGTCCTTGCCGGGGGAAAATACGCGATCGATATCCATGTTGTCCGGGAGATCGTGGATATGGTGCCCATCACCCCAATCCCCCGTGCACCGCGCTACATCACGGGCGTCATCAACCTCCGCGGCGAGATCACGAACATCGTGAACCTGAACCTGCAGCTGAATCTCCCCGATCTGCCCATAACGAAGGACCAGAAGATCGTCGTCTTTACCGCAGACACCATCAAGGGCAGCAATGTCGGGATCGTCGTTGATTCCGTCTCGAGCGTGACGATGGTCCCGGCAGCACGGCTGAAGCCGCCGGCAGTGACGGCCGAAGGAGGAAAGCGGAGCTATGTCAGGGGCATCATCAGTACCGGGGGCGCTGAGTCCGGGGAACGGCAGGACGGCCTGGTACTGCTGCTGGATATTCTAAAATTATTTAAGGATATAGAAGCGAAACAGACACCGGCAGATTGAATGACCGAACCGATGATTGAAAACCAGAATGAATTCAATCTTCTCAAACGATTCGTGGAACAGAACCTCAAAATCATCTGTTCCAATTACAAGGAAGATTACATCAAACGCCGCTTCTTCTCCCGGATGAGATCCACGAATACAAACTCCTATGGCGAGTACCTCCATTACGTGAAATCCCATGCCGATGAGATCGAGCTGCTGAGGAATGCGCTCACCATCAACGTGACGGAATTTTTCCGGGACAAGGAAGTATTCGACGCGATCAGGAACGAGATCCTCCCGGCCCTGTTCTCCCGGCGGAAGCGGATCTCAATCTGGTGCGCCGGGAGCTCCACGGGCGAGGAGCCGTACTCGCTCGCGATCCTCCTCTGGGAATACCTCGCCGCAAACAAGGACTGCTCCGGGTACATCATCGCAACCGACATCGACCAGGTCGTGCTCGCGAAGGCCAAGGCAGGCGTCTTTGCCGAGAAGATCGTCAGGAAACTGCCCCTTTCGACGATCCAGCGGCATTTTACCCTCCTGCCAACCGGGGACTACGAGGCAAAGCAGCACTTAAAAGACCTCATCAGGTTCCGGCCCCACGACCTGATGAGCGGTGTCGCCCCGTCAAAATTCCTCGACCTCATCACCTGCCGCAATGTCACGATATACTTCAACGAGAAGCAGAAGGACGACCTCGCCCGGCTCTTCCATTCGGCGCTGGTGACCGGCGGGTTCTATGTCATGGGGAAGACCGAATACCTCGGGAGGCAGGTCGAGAACCTCTTCACCCCGTTCAACTCGGTCCAGAAGATCTTCGTGAAGAAGGACTGAACCGATCGGACCGGGGCAGACCGGAAACCTATTGCTTGTCCTTGCCCCGCTCGAAGTCCTTTGTCAGGCTCCGCTGCAGCTCGCGGCGGAGCGCGTGCTTCTTTACCTCGCCGACTACGGTGACGAAGTTGACGCCGATGATGATGATCACGAGGAGGAGGCTCACCCAGAGCATCGCGCCGGAAGCCGAGAGGAAGGCCGCCCAGAGGAGCACGACGAACGAGATCAGGTAAAAGACGATCCACGTCTGCATTCCCGGCAGTTCCATACTCATTCCTTGGAACCCGTTCCCACAAAAACATATTTCCGGAGAATCGGTGCCGGGCCGCCATCCGGGTGGCCGGGGGGTCTTCCGGAGGATCCATGCAGTGAACGCGCCCTCGCGGATCGGCAAAACCGCCGTGAATGCCAATCCCACGTTTTTTTATACCGGTCGCCCCAGAAGTACCTGTGGAATCCGGAGACGTCCTCACGATCGCGGTGGCGATTGCGATAGTTGTCGTGATCGCC
Source organism: Methanoregula sp. (assembly GCA_035515395.1). GTDB lineage: Archaea > Halobacteriota > Methanomicrobia > Methanomicrobiales > Methanospirillaceae > Methanoregula. Next base: position 50,195 of record DATJBJ010000011.1, read on the forward strand.
ATCGTCGCCAACCCCCAGTACCTGTCTGCAGTCCGGCCTCCGGCCCCGTCACCTGCCCAGACCCCGGTGCCGGAGAGCAGCAGCCCGACACCGGTACCGCCGCTGACCCTTCCCGCTACGATCGCCCCGGCCTCCCCGGCCTCCCCGGCCATTCCTGCCCTGCCCGTGCCCGAACGGATCTTCTACGCCGACAACCCGCTCTCGTACCCGGTCTTTACCATGCCGGATATCGTATTCGGCGCGTCGGATATCCCGCTCCGGAACGCAGACCTCGTCACCTTCGCGTACGTCGAGGAGACCCGGGGCGGCCTCACCCGGACATTCACCGTCCCCTACCCCGTCTGGGTTGTGAACACGACCGTAATTGCGAATATAAGCCCCCAGTACGGGAACTTCCGCATGGTGATCTGCTACGCCTCCAACGGGACCGTCATCAAAGGGCAGGAGGTCCTGAACCGGGGCACGGCATACACGACGGTAGAGGTCTCGGGCGTTCCGATGTACATGATCGTCAGCACCACCTCCATCGACCAGTACCGGATCGAGCTCCAGACACCGCGATCCTATTACGAGGCGGGTAAACGGGAAGTGGCGGTGCTCACCAAAATCATCGAGATGACAAACCAGACATCTTCGTTTTCACCGGTGATCAATAACGCGCTGAAGCAGGGTGATTACCCGGCTTTGGGAGCAGGTGCTTCATCCCTGCGGTCGTACATCGATGCCAGTCTCCCGGATCTCCAGCGGCTCGCCAAGGATGCGGGTAACGAGAAGGCAGCAGCAGATGAATCCATAGTCTATTTTGAAGACTTCCGGACCGGGGCCGATTTGACGGCGCAGGCAGCGGACCGGTACGATGCCGGGGATCGGGCAGGGAGTGCTCTCTTGCTGGATAATGCAAAAAAATCCTTCGATAACGCAACCCGGGACAGCGCAACAGTCGCTTCCCTCTTGTCTGTTCATAGCTAGATGAAATGAGTCTTACCGGGTGTCCTGAAACTCTGACCCTTCAATCATTCAGGAAATACCATAAGGATGCGGGATGGAAACAGTCACCATCGGACCATTCCGTGAAGGCAAAATCAGAGTTTCTCGACCGTGACTTTTACGCGGTCGCCGGCCTTCAGGCCGTGCCCCTTGGGGATGTCGATGTTAAACCAGAGGGCGTTCGGGTTCTCCTGGGTCGGGTCCTGGGACATCAGGCAGTCCTTGTACTCGTTAATATCCGCAACGAACTCGATCTCGGACTCCAGTTCAAGGAATTTTGTCATGGTCTTTAAAAACGGAGAAAAGGGGAGGTCAGATCGCTCTTGGCGTAACCATCCACGTCGTGCTGTTCGAGTAGCTCCAGCGGATGATGTCCAGTTCCTTGCAGATGTCGGCAAGAATGGCCATGTTCGTTCCTACCTCTTTGGGGGATAACCCGAGATCCTTTGCTATGTATTTTGATTTGAAATAGTGCTTGCCTACGGTTATGCCTGAGTGGAGGTAATGAACAATTTTGTGCTGGGTCTCGTTGTACGTCTCACGAATTTTTTTGGTTGTTGACATGTTCTGCCTCAGCATTAAGAATTCATATAGATCAACTTCTATTTATATATATCCGACGGTTCTGGCAAAATTTACGCCGTATTTTGCCCCCGGGGCTGAATTCTGACCAGAAAGCATTTATTGGGCGCATGCCTTGGCGCGATACAGCCCCCGGCGCCGGCCGGCCTGTCCGGTCCTCCCCGGAATAAGGGGACCGGAATTTTTTGAGGGGAGAAGACGGGCGGGTTACTGCTGGACCTGCGCATCGGCGATCTTCTCGATGAGGGCCTCGAGTACCGTGGTTCGCATCCCCTCGACGAACTTGATACTGCCGACCACGAGATGGCCGCCGCCGCTGATCCCTCCCCCGGGGATCTCGTTCCTGAGTTCCCGGACCATGCGGGGGATGTTCATGAGGACCCCCCGGGACCTGAGCACGGCAAAGTCCGGACCGAAACCGATGGTGACCACGGGCTCGCCCGCATGCTGCCGGCAGAGCCGGTCGTGGACCTCGCCCGATGTCTTGCCGGGCGGGGGGAACGTGAACTTGTGGGCATGGATCTCTACGTCGATGAGGAATACGTTCGCATCGTTTTTGAGGACCCGCGGGACGACGTGGGGCATGCACGCGCTCATCTGGTCCTCGATCATCTGGTTCGCACCTTCGACGAGGAGCGCAACCAGCTTCCCGTGGCGCTCCTGGTTTCCGGTCAGGTTCAGGATGTCCTTGATGATCTCCCTCCCGTCGTTGAACCGGAGCCAGAACTGCTCGTAATCGAGGGCGAGGGCGATGTTCCTGCACGCCTCCTCCGGGTACTGGTCGCGGACGAGCGAGAGGAAGAGTGCCCGCTCGGGGGCCTCGCTCCGGTCGCCGACACCGGCGACTGCCGGCAGGTGGCGGATGAGCGGCTCCACCTTCGGATTGATGAGGCGGGCGATCTCCGTGCCGAGCATGCCGGCGGTGATGCCGAAGTCGCCGCCGACGTGGTACGGGTTGACGTGCGCCCTGAGGTACTTGTCGATGGTCGCGTCGGGGTGATGGTGGTCGATGACGACGAACGGGATATCATACACGGTCGCGATCTTGTAGGACGGCTCGTCCTCCTCCGTGGACCCGTTGTCGGTCAGGATCACGAGCGGCATCTTCTGCCCGAACCTGACATGGTCCTTTAGGGAGAAGTCGAGGTCCCGGGTGATGTCCTCGATCTCGTAGAACGGCGCCTTCGACGGCGCCCGCTTGAAGAGGAAATAATCGGCATCGTAGTCGCCGCCGCTCTCGCGGATCAGCGAGACGACCGCCTGTTCGATGGCGACGGCGGAACAGATACCGTCGGCGTCGGCGTGGTGCCGGAGGATGATGGGCTGGGAGGTGAAGACCGCTTTCCGGATGATCTTTGCAACCTTGTGCATCTCGGGCCTGAGCCGGTCGAGAACGTCGCTCTCCACGAGGAGCGGGATATCGGCCGGCTCGGAGCGGGCATCGAGCGCCTTCTCGATCCGCGCCTTGACGGCCGCCGCCTCGTCCCCGCCGAGGACGGAGAGTGCGTCGACCTCGATCTGGAGCTGGTTGTTCCGCTTCATCACCTCGCCGGTGATCCGGACGATGTGGTCGAGCTCGGCCTCCGGGTATGCCCGGACCCCGGCCTCGATGAAGGCCGCGGCGTTCTGCGTCCCGGTCTCGTCGACGATCGTAAAGATCGTGGGGCCGCTGGTCTGCTTGACCTGTGCGATCTCGCCTTCGATCGCCACCGTCTTCCCCACCCTGCCGGCGAGTTCTGCGATCGGGACGATGGTCGACTTCCGTTCGAGGTTCTGGACCTGGTAGACCTGGATCTGGACCTCTTCGAGATCGATGTTGCCGTTGGGCCGTATCTGGCGGACCCGGACGAGTACGGCGTCGCGCTCCTTGTGTTCGGCCTTCACGTTGCTCTTGTGGACCAGCCCCTTGATCCGGTCGTTGAGCTGGACGAACATCCCGAACGTCGCAAATCCCTGCACTTTTCCCTGATAGATCTTTCCCTCCCCGATATCGGAGAGATCGCAACCGGAACCGAGCCGGTACACGAGGATATCATTATCTTCCATGATGTACTCCACACACAGCGAGCGATATTGTCTGCATTGTTGTTATGGGAACTCCTGAAACACAACGTTGCGCAATGAGCCAGATGCTGGTGATCATGATTGGGGGTGCCGGTGTTTAAGGGCATTGGTTCCGGAACAGGGGCCTGCGGCCCTTGTCGCAGCCGCACGAGACCCGGAAAAACAAGGAACCGCAGGAGCCGGAAGACACGGGGCCGGTCACGACAGGGTCCGGCTCCCGCGGGTTCCTGACCCGTCTTTCATGAAAACAAAGGCCGCCTATTCATCCCGGAACCCCACTTCGAACATGTCGAGGTCTTTGGGGGCGAAGACCGGGCCGGTGAACGTCTTCTTCGCATCGGAAACGTGGGCCTGCGGGTCGGTATACCGGGAACTGATGTGCACGAGCGCGAGGGCCCGGGCCCCGAGCAGGGCCGCAGCCTCGCCGGCCTGGGAGGCGGTCGCGTGGAAGAACTCCTTTGCACGGTCCGACTCCGAATCTTCGTAGGTGGCGTCATGGATGAGGAGATCCGCATCGCCGGCGATTCCGGCGATCGCCCGCCCGACCATGCGGGTATCACCGGTGTACACAATCTTGCGCCCGGGCCTCGCCTCCCCCATCACCTCGCCCGGCTGTACCGTGCGCTGCCCGTCCCCGGTGCCTGCCGTCACCGCCTCCCCCCGCTGCAGCTTCCCGAAGAGCGGGCCGGGCGGGACCCCGAGCGCGACCGCCCGTTCCCGGTTGAACCGGCCCGGCCGCGGGTCTTCCTCGAGGACGTAGCCGAGCGCGGGGAGCCCGTGGCTGACCGGGAACGCCGTCACCGTGTAGCCCTCGAACCTCACCCACGAGCCCTGCTCGAGCGCGACGGCGTCGATGGCGAACTTCAGGTTAAACCGGGCCACCTTTTTCAGCGTGGCGACAAACTCCCCGACCCATTCCGGGCCGTAGACGGTGAGGGGCTCCGTCCTCCCGTTGAAGGACATGGTCTGGACGAGGCCGAAGATCCCGAGGAAGTGGTCGGCATGCCAGTGGGTGACGAAGATGGCATTGACGGTGAACCCGCACCGGGCCCGCATCATCTGCTGCTGCGCCCCTTCGCCGCAGTCGAAGAGGAGGGTATCGGACCCCCGCCGGATCATGATGCAGGGCGGGTTCCTCGTGGGGGTCGGAAGGGCGCCCGCAGTACCGAGAAAGTAGACCTGCAGGGTCTCGCCGCTCATGCGAAATTCACCCCGGTGAATTCCCCCGGAGCGGCCCGCCCCTGCCCGCCGCTCATGAGAAGTACCTCCGGAACACGGCGAGGCTCCTCTTCGCCTCGTCTGCCGATCGGCCTTCGATCACCACGACCCCGGCGTAGTCCTGCGCGATCTTCCTTCCCACCTTCTCCCAGTCGATGGTCCCTTCCCCGAGCGGGAGGTGCTCGTCGTACTGGCCGTGGTTGTCGTGGACGTGGATGTGGTCTGCCCTGCCGACGAAGGGCAGGAACTCCTCCACCCTGCCGACCGTGTTGGCGTGGCCGAAGTCGAACGTCATGCCGATACCCTCGATCCCCTCCGCCATACCGATCAGCTCCCCGGGCATCCGGCAGAGGAACTCCTTTGCCGCGATCATGTTCTCGAGGCAGGCAAGGACCCCGTGTTCCGCCGCTGTCTTCCCGATCTGCCGGAGGGCTTCCTTCTGGAGGTCCCAGATCTTCTGGGGCATCAGTTTTCCCACGGGCGAGAGGTAGCCCGGGTGGATCGTGACCCGGTCGGTGAGCCGGGACGCATGTTCGATACAGACGCAGATTTGCCGGATGGACTCCCGCCAGATGGGGTCGTTTAAGGTCGCGAGGTTCAGGTCGCCGTACGGGGCGTGGACCGTGACGCCGAGATGCGTGCTGGCTATCACCTCTTCGATCCGTGCAAAACACGACGGGTTGTCCAGCCGGTAGTTCCCGTCGCCGACGATCTCCCAGCCGGCATATCCCGCTTCCTCTATCCCGTAAACCCAGGATATGTCGTCCCAGACTTTTGCAGAGGAGGAGAAGTAGGGCCGGAGGGTCATGGGTCGCTCCGGATCTCCTCAAGGAGTTTGCGGACTGCTGCCGAGAACTCGTCGAGCGTCCCGTTGTTGCCGAGCTCGAGGTCGGCCAGCCGCAGGGCATTGCCGAGGCCCCAGCCGAGCTCGCGCTCGTCCCGGTTGCGGAGTTCCTCTGCCGAATGGAAATCGTCGGACCGCCCCCGGGCCCGCACCCGTTCGAGCCGGTGTTCGAAGGAGGAGTCGATGCTGACGAGGGTGAACTGCGGGAAGACCCTCCGGAAGAGCTTCACCTCCGCATCGCCGCGGATGCCATCGATGAGGACGAGCGGCCCGTCCTGCCGCTGGATCTCGGGAACGCAGAGCCGGCCGATCGCGTCCATCCCCCGTTCGGCCCGGAGCCGGGTCGCGGTGGCGCCGAAGTTCGCATCGGTCGGTTCGAGCCCGGCGTTTCTGACCGCTTCCCGAATCATGTCCCCCATGACGACGACGGGTATCCCCATGCCCGACGCGATATGCGCAAACTCGCCTTTCCCGCTTGCGGGCAGTCCCACGACACCGATCACTTTCATAAGATATGTCTCCGGGTATAGGGTATCTCCCCGGCTTCCCGGGTCCGTATCCTGAGGTCCCGCCTGAGCCCTTCCGCGATCTTCCGGATCTCTGCGAGCGTCATGGGAGTATAGCGCCCGATCGTGGTTTGTTTTCTGGCAATATATTCGGTCATGTTTGCCGCCCCTTCCGGCACCATCGGGATCTTGTGTTCGCCCTGCTGGAGGACCAGCGGGATATCCCCGATCTCATCGGAGATCGCCTTCAACGATGTTACGTTCTCGTAAAAGACCGTTACCACCACTTCGAATTCGGGGAGGCTTCCCTCAAGAAACGCTTCCCTGCATACCTCAATCGACCTGCTGACATTCTTCCCGTATCCCCTGCGGGGCTGCACGGCGGTCCCGTCTTCCCGGCAGGAGAAACTCTCCCACTGCGTCTTGTGATCGATCGCGATCTTGTCCACGAGGCGTTCCCCGATGAGGGCCTCCAGGGTGCCCGGGAAGAGGCCGCTGGTCTGTACCCCGACGGAAAGGCCCATCCCCTTCGCTGCCCGGGCGAGCGCCAGCAGCGCATCCTTCTGGGCGGCGGGTTCCCCTCCCGAGAAGACCACCCCGCTGATGAAGGGTGCCGATGCCCCGATCATCGCCGCGATCTCGCCGGTGTCCCTATAATCCTCGCCGGCCTGGATGGCCTCGTTCTGGCAGTACGAGCACCGGAGCGGGCAGCCGCGGAGGAAGACCGTGCAGACCGCACGGCCGCGCCAGTCGATGGTGGAGAGGGAGACGAAGCCCCCGTAGTTCACCTGGATGGGATCACCGTGCTCGATCATGTTGGTACCGGCTTTATTTGAGCCTTGTTGCATCCGGGGGAGGCAGCCGCACCGGAAGATATCAGAGATGCCGCCCGCACCGGATCACCCGCTTCTCGGTGATGATGAGGTCCATGCGGACGTCGTTTTCATCGGCGGGGATACACGGCGTCTCCTGGCAGGCAAACGCGATGCCGATCCTCATCGCGTTGGGGAACGCCGCGAGGAACCGGTCGTAGTACCCGGCGCCGTACCCGAGACGGTTCCCCTTTGAATCGAACGCTGTCATCGGGATGATGATCGCCCGGAGCTCCCTGCCCCGGGCCGGGATCTCGTGCCCGACCGGCTCCGGGACGTTAAACGTGCTCTCCACCAGCACCCGCGGGTCTTCGAGGAACGAGAGCCGGAGGGTCCGCGTATCGCGCTCGATGATCGGGACGACGACCCTGGTCCCCCTCCCAATGAGCGACGCGATGAGCGGGGCGGTCGCGACCTCCGGGTCCTTCGACGCGTACACCATCACGGGGTCGGCCCCGTCGACAGCCGCAAGCGCACGGGCACAGATCGCGCTGCTCTTCTCCGCGATCTCCCGGGCCGACAGGCCGGATCTCCTGAGCTTTGCCTCGTCACGGAGGCGCTGCTTCTCGCTGGCTGGGGGCTGTTCAGGCATGCAGGTCTTCGTACCCGGTTCGCCGCCGGCAGCCATAATAGTGGCGATATGCGCCCTGAACCGCGGGATCGGGTCGCTGACGCGCAACGCAGGGGTATCGTGCGTGCGGTGAGGGTGCGGTAAAAAACAAAAAAAGCTGGGAATTAGTACCGGAAGTGACGGTTGACGATCTTGATCGCGCAGTAGTCGCCGCACATCGTGCACGCGTCCGTGTCGGCCGGCATCCGCTCGGCCCGGATCGCCCGTGCCCTTTCGGGGTTCATGGCCGCAGCGTACTGCCGTTCCCAGTCGAGCTCGCGGCGGGCGTGCCCCATCTCGAGGTCCTGCTGGCGGGTCTTTTTGAGCTTGATCATATCGCCGACATGGGCGGCGATGCGGGAGCTGATGACCCCCTCGTACACCTCTTCCGGAGTCGGGAGCGCGAGGTGCTCGGCCGGGGTGACGTAGCAGATGAAGTCGGCGCCGAGCGAGGAGGAGATGGCGGCGCCGATGGCCGCGACGCGGTCATCGTATCCCGGCGCTATGTCCGTCACGATGGGCCCGAGCATGTAGAAGGGCTTGTTGTTCGTGACCCGCTTCATGAGCTGGACGTTGGTCGCGATCTCGTCGATCGGGACGTGGCCGGGGCCCTCGACGATGACCTGCACGTCCTCGCTGTGGGCCCTGTCGGCGAGCTCGGCGTTGATGAGGAGCTCCTGGATGCCGGCCCGGTCGGTGGCGTCGTGGATCGCCCCGGCCCGCATGCCGTTCCCCATCGAGAGGGTGACCTCGTGCTCCTTCATGATCTCGAGGAGGTAGTCGAACTCTGAGTAGAGCGGGTTCTCCTTCTCGTTGTGGAGCATCCACGCGGTCATGAACGCCCCGCCCCGGGAGACGAGCCCGCAGTGACGGCCCTGGTTCTTGAGGCGCTTCACCGTCTCCCAGTTGATGCCGGTGTGGATCGCCATGAAGTTGGTGCCGAGCTTCGCCTGCTCCGCAGTGATCCGGAAGAGGTCGTCCTCCTTCATGTTGACCACGGCGCCGTCCTTGATCGCGGCCTCGATGAAGGCCTGGTACAGGGGCACGCACCCGACCGAGAGGCTCGTGTTCGCGATGACCTGCCTGCGGATCTCGAGGAAGTCCCCGCCGGTCGAGAGCTCCATGAGGGTATCGGCGCCGGCCCGTTCGGCCTGCTTTGCCTTCTCGATCTCCATCCCGATATCGACGATGTCCGTGGAGGTGCCGATGGAGGCGTTCACTTTCGTCCGCAGCCCCTCGCCGATACCGCACAGCCTGACCTTCCGGTAGGGCGAGACGGGAATGACGATGTGCCCTTCCGCTACGCCGCGGCGGACGAAGTCTTCGGTGACCCCCTCCTGCGCTGCGACGGTCTTCATCTCTTCGGTAACGATGCCGCGCCTGGCATCTGCGACTATACTCATGCCCTACCGGTTCACTGAAAGACAAGATAAATGCTCGTTTTTCCATTTGCGGACGAAATTCTGGTTGTTAAGATAACAAGTAAAGTTGAGTTGGAATAACGCGGGTTTTTTTGTGTTGACCGGCCAAGCCTGCGCCCGGAGAGCCGGACCGCCATCGGCAACCGGCGGATTCGCCCGTGCGATCTCACAAACGTTTATATACTATGGTTCACTAACTATTGGTAAACCTTGAAGGGAATTTGAGGTGTTTTCACGATGACAGATAAGGATTATATCGAGGTAACGGTCAAGGAAGCAGCCCACGACGACGCCGGAAGGGGGATCGCAAGGCTGAGCATCGAGGTGATGAAGAAACTCGGGCTCGTCTCCGGTGACGTCATCGAGATCCAGGGAAAGAAGAAGGCGGCGGCGATCGTCTGGCCCGGGTTCTCGCAGGACACCGGCTACGCGATCCTCCGTATCGACGGGAATATCCGGGGGAACGCCGGCACCGGTATCGACGAACGTATCCGGATCCGGAAGTCCGAGGCGGAATACGCAAAGAAGATCGTGATCCAGCCCACGCAGCCCATACGGCTCGTGGGAGGCGAGCAGTACCTCTCCCGGGTCCTTCGCGGGCGGCCGGTGATCGAGGGGCAGATGGTACGCGTCGATGTCATCGGCAACTCCATCTCGCTGGTGGTCTCGAAGGTCATCCCGAAAGGGATGGTGATCGTCACCGACGAGACGGAGATCGAACTCAAGGAGGAGCCGTACAAGCCCGAGGAAGGCAAAAAGGAACTCTCCGACATCCACTACGAGGACATCGGCGGCCTCGGCCGGGAACTCCAGCTCGTGCGGGAGATGATCGAGCTCCCGCTCCGTCACCCGGAGATCTTCGAGCGGCTCGGCATCCAGCCCCCCAAGGGCGTCCTCCTCTACGGCCCGCCCGGGACCGGCAAGACCCTGATCGCGAAGGCGGTCGCAAACGAGGTCGACGCCCACTTCATCACCCTCTCCGGCCCGGAGATCATGAGCAAGTACTATGGCGAGAGCGAGAAGGGGCTCCGCGAGAAGTTCGAGGAGGCCGAGCAGAACGCGCCGGCCATCATCTTCATCGACGAGATCGACGCGATCGCGCCCAAGCGGGCCGAGGTGCAGGGGGAGGTGGAGCGCCGGGTCGTTGCCCAGCTCCTCGCCCTCATGGACGGGCTGAAGGGAAGGGGGCAGGTCATCGTCATCGCGGCGACGAACCTCCCCGATGCCATCGACCCGGCCCTCCGCCGGGGCGGCCGGTTCGACCGGGAGATCGAGATCGGGATCCCGGACAAGAAGGGGAGGCTCGAGATCTTCCAGGTCCACTCCCGCGGCGTCCCGCTCGCAGACGACGTCAACATCGAGGAGTTCGCCAACAGCACCCACGGCTTTGTCGGCGCCGACATCGCGCTGCTCGTCAAGGAGGCGGCGATGCACGCGCTCCGGAAGGTCATCCCCCAGATCAAGCTCGACGAGGACATCCCGAACGAGGTCCTCGACCAGCTGCGGGTGACGAACGAGGACTTCGCCGAGGCGCGGAAGAACGTCGAGCCGAGCGCGATGCGCGAGGTCCTCGTCGAGGTGCCGGATATCACCTGGAAGCAGGTCGGCGGGCTCGAGGACGTGAAGGAGGAACTGAGAGAAGCGGTCGAGTGGCCGCTGAAGTTCCCCGAGGTCTTCGACCGGCTCCGGACCAAGCCCCCCAAGGGCATCCTGATGTTCGGGCCGCCGGGGACGGGAAAGACCCTCCTCGCAAAGGCGGTCGCAAACGAGAGCGAGTGCAACTTCATCGCGGTGAAGGGCCCCGAGCTCCTCTCCAAGTGGGTCGGCGAGTCGGAGAAGGGCGTCCGGGAGATCTTCCGGAAGGCGCGGCAGGCGTCCCCTTCGATCATCTTCTTCGACGAGATCGATGCCCTCGTGCCGAAACGCGGCAGTTTCTCGGGCTCCTCCCACGTGACCGAGAGCGTCGTCTCGCAGATCCTCACCGAGCTCGACGGGATGGAGGAACTCAAAAACGTCACGGTCCTCGCGGCCACCAACCGGCCCGACATGCTCGACGACGCCCTCCTCCGGCCCGGCCGGCTCGAACGGCACATCTACGTGCCGGCACCGGATGCGGAGAGCAGGAAGAAGATCTTCGAGGTGTACCTCGGCGGGGAGACCGGCAGCATCCTCGCAAAGGACGTCGATGTCGAAGACCTGGTGAAGCGCACCGAAGGCTACGTCGGCGCCGATATAGAGTCCCTCGTCCGCGAGGCGAAGATGGCGGCGATGCGGGAGTTCATCGCGAGCATGGGCGCCCGGTCCGAGCAGGAGCGGAGCGACGCGATCAAGAACGTTATGATCACCAAAGCCCATTTCGAGGGCGCCCTCCTGAACGTGAGGGGATCGCTCGACCGGGAAGCCATCGAGGCCTCCGAGCGGCAGGCATGGCAGATGCTCTACAACGCAGACCAGCGCGAGATCCTCGACCGGGCAGCCGCCGCGGCCAGCCGGGCGGCCATGACGCACCGGGATGCCGACCGGGAGGCGGCCGGGGCCCTCAGGACCGCCACGTTCCAGAGGAAGAAGGACTTCGCGGAGATCGCGAAGCTGACGGAATCGCTCGAGAAGAGACTCGCGAAGAAGTAGGAAGTGAAGATTTTGTTTGAAGATCCAGTCGACATGTTCCGGGAGATGGACGAGATCTTCGCCCGCCTCCTGTCGCGGTGGGAGGATGACTTCCCGCCGGTCGGAAGGGACGTCCGGGACTATGGTCTCCCCGGCCGGGAACAGGAATTTGCAGGAGCAGGGGAAGAACCCGGGCTCCCGCCAGCGGCCGGGGCCGGGCAGGACGGGCCCGTCCCGGAGATCGTCTGCCACGACGGCGGCGTCACCGTCGCGGTCGAGCTGCCCGGCGTGACCGGGGAGAACCTGAACCTCGCCGTCCGCGGCGGGACCCTCCTCATCGAGGGGGTATCGGAGGACCGGGTCTACTCGGCCCGGGCCGCGCTCCCGCCCGGGACCGACCCCGCGTCCCTGCGCCATTCCCTGAAAAACGGCGTGCTCGAAGTGACGTTCGGGCGTGCCTGAGGCCCGGGAAGGGCAGGCGGGACGGGAAACACTTTTTTTTGGCCTGTTCTGCAGAATCGCGGCGTGTGTTCAGGCGGTCAGGAACCGAGACGGGCTGTACAGCCCCCGCCCGGCGCCGGCAGCCCCCCGCCAACATTAACCCGGCATTCTCCCGCTGTTCTCCCGCACGATTCCGGCTCTTCCCTCCCCCTGCCCCCCCGGCACAAAAATCATGATAAACCCCGCGATCAAACTGACTGATCACGAACCGGCCTGACGGCCCGGGGGGAGCCCGGCCTCATCACCGGTCCGGTGATTTTTACGGGAGGGCAAAATACGATGCTGCTTTACGACTTTCTTGCAGAGGCCGGAACGGAGAAGAACCTCGCCGGGCTCATCCTCTTTCTGAGCCGGCAGGCCCCGGAAGTGCGGGACGGGTTCCTCTCCACTTCAAAAAAAGGAGACGCCGGTGAGACGACCCGCAATGTCTACGGCGAGGAGCAGATGCCGCTCGACAAGTACGCCGACCGGGTCTTCATCGACGGCCTGACGCGGGAGCGGCTGGTCCGCTACATCGCCACCGAGGAACAGGAGAAGGTCATCGAGGTAAAGGACGCGAAGAACGGGTTCGGGATCGTCATCGACCCCCTCGACGGGTCCTCCCTCATCGACGTGAACCTCTGCGTGGGGACGATCATCGGCATCTACCCCGGCCATGTCCTCGCGAAGGGCTCCACGATGGTCGCAGCCCTTTACCTGCTGTACGGGCCCCTCACCACCCTCACGCTGACGACGGGATCCGGCGTCCACGAATTCGTCATGGATAAATCCGGGGAGTTCGTCCTCCGGCACCGGAACCTCAGGATACCGGACGGAAAGATCTACGCGCCCGGCGCCCTGCGGAGAGACTACCTCCCCGCGCATGCCCGGTGGATCGGGGAGCTCGAAGAGGCGGGGTACAAGCTCCGGTTCAGCGGGAGTTTTGTCGCCGACGTCCACCAGATCCTCCACAAGGGCGGGGTCTTCACCTACCCGGGTTTCAGGGGAAGGGAGCAGGGGAAACTCAGGCTCCTGTACGAGGCGAACCCGATGGGGAAGATCATCCGCGAAGCCGGCGGGGCGGCGAGCAACGGAAGGACCGATATCCTCGGGATCCTCCCCGGGTCGATCGACCAGGTCACTCCCGTGTACGTGGGCGGGAAGAAGGAGATCGCGCTGATCGAAAAACGTATGGCCGAAGGGTGAGTAAACAGGTGTGATGTGCGTATGACGGCAAAAACGTTCAGCCCCCTCCCGGGTTCGGCGATCCTCTCGGCGGTCTCCGGCCAGAAAGCCATCGTCATGGCGGCGAATATCCGGATCGCGACCGTCGCCCGGGGGATCTTCCGGGCCGCGAAGGACACCGACTCGGCCGTGTTCATGGAACTCGCCCGGTCGGAGTGCGACCTGAACGGCGGGTACACCGGGATGACCCCCCGCGACTTCTCGGAGAAGATGAACGCGGCGGCACGGGACGTGGGGTTCGACTGCTGGGCGCTCCACGCGGACCATATCACGATAAAAAAGGGAGACCCGGCCGAGATCGAGGGGACGAAGCAGCTCATCGATGCCCAGATCAGGGCGGGGTACACCTCGTTTGCCATCGACGCCTCCCATCTCTTCAACTTCGAAGGGAAGACCGTCCGCGAGGAGCTTGCGAAGAACATCGAGATCACCACCGAACTCGCAGGGTACATCAGGACCGGCATGAAGGGAAAGGCCTTCGGCCTCGAGGTCGAGGTCGGCGAGATCGGGAGGAAGGACGGCCACGGCCTCGTCCTGACCCGCCCCGAGGAGGCGGTCGGGTTCATCCAGGCCCTCAACGAGAACGGGGTCTTCCCCCAGGTCCTCGCCATAGCAAACGGCAGCACCCACGGGCACACCTACGACGGGGATGGGAACGTGGTCGAGCAGCTCTCCATCGACATCCCGCAGACGAAGGCAATCGCCCGCGCCCTCCGGGACAACAACCTCCCCGTGGGCATCGCCCAGCACGGGATCACCGGGACGCCCCGGGAGCTCATCAACCTGCACTTCCCGAAGGGCGACATCATCAAGGGGAACGTCGGCACCTTCTGGCAGGACGTGGTCTTCGGCACCTTCAAGATCTACGAGCCCGGGCTCTACAAGGACATCCAGGACTGGACCCTCGAGAAGTACCGGCCCGCCAACCCCGGGAAGAAGGACCGGCAGATCTTCGACGGCAACTGCAAGTTCGCGATCAAGGAGTTCTTCAAGGAGATCTACGCAGTCGGGGAAGATACCCGGCAGGCCGTCGAGGCGATGGCATACGCCGAAAGCCTCGTCTTCTTCCGGGCCTTCTCCTCGTACGGCACCGCGTCCCGGGTCCGGAAGGCCCTGAAGAAGTAGAACCGCTGCCGGCAGCCGTAAGCCCCGGCCGGCCCGGTGCGCCTGCTTCTCATCCCCCCCAACTCTTTTAGGGAGGGAGCGATATCTCATTAGAGGTATCCCTATGCCAAAGACCACGATCTCGGTCATCAAGGCGGACGTCGGGAGCTATCCCGGCCACTCCCGCACCCACCCCCGGCTCCTGGAGAAGGCCCAGAAGATGCTCAAGGAGGAGGAGGGAAGGCTCCTCGTCGACTCGTTCGTCTCCCACTGCGGCGACGATCTCGAGCTCATCATGACCCACACCCGCGGCGTGGACAACGAGAAGATCCACGCGCTCGCCTGGGACGTCTTCGTCGAGTGCACGAAGATCGCAAAGGAGCTGAAGCTCTACGGGGCCGGGCAGGACCTCCTCGCCGACGCCTTCTCCGGCAACGTCAAGGGGATGGGCCCCGGGGTCGCGGAGATGGAATTTACGGAACGGGCCTCGGACCCGGTCCTCGTCTTCATGGCGGACAAGACCGAGCCGGGGGCGTGGAACTTCTTCCTGTACAAGATCTTCGCCGACCCCTCCAACACGGCCGGCCTCGTCATCGACCCGTCGATGCACGCGGGCTTCGTCTTCGAGGTGCACGACCTCGTCGGGAAACGCCGGATCCGGTTCAGCTGCCCGGAGGAGATCTACAGCCTCCTCGCCTACATCGGGGCTCCGTCGCGGTACGTCATCAAGCACGTCTTCCGGAGGAACGGGGATGTCGCCGCCGCCACGAGCACGCAGCGGCTGAGCCTGCTGGCGGGGCGGTACGTGGGCAAGGACGACCCGGTCATGATCGTCCGGTCCCAGAGCGGCTTCCCCGCGGTCGGGGAGATCCTCGAACCCTTCTGCACCCCGGTCCTCGTCGCCGGCTGGATGCGGGGCTCGCACCACGGCCCCCTGATGCCGGTCGGCCTCTGCGACGCGAACTGTACCCGGTTCGACGGCCCGCCCCGCGTGGTCTGCTTCGGGTTCCAGGTCACGGAGGGCAGGCTGATCGGCCCCGCGGACATGTTCGACGACCCGGCCTTCGACCGGGTCCGGGCCCGGTGCAGCGAGCTCGCCGACGTTATCCGGGCCCAGGGCCCCTTCGAGCCGCACCGGCTCTCCCTCGGGGAGATGGAGTACACGACGCTGCCGGCGGTGGAGAAGGAGCTCGCGGACCGGTGGGAGCCGATGGCTGAATAGGGAATTTTTTTAAATATTACACCAATTATGGTGTGTATTTTTTTTTAAGAGCGAGTTTTGAATTTTTAGAGTTTTGTCCTATCCAAATTCGTCGTTGCGGGAAATATTAATTTTGATCCGGCCGGTCCGGAGATCCGGTCCGGCCCGGATCTTCCGGAAAATTTTCCAAGGCCGCGCAAGTTGATAAAAATCCTTCGTTTAATGATTATTAATCGAAATAAGCGCGTATTTAAGCGTTTATTTCGTTTAATTGTAATTAAACGACGACGTAAAATCTAAAATTTTAGAGAGTCTTCTGCCCCTAAACACGCTGGAAGACCCAGCCCTGAATTGGATCAGAATCATGATAGTTATTGTTTTTCTTCTATATGTTTCCCGATCTCTTTTCCCATTGTCACCAATGCGGTAACCACTTCCTTCTGATCCTCAAGTTTCTGGATTGGAATCGATTTGTGCGGAGTATCTGATCCGCAAAACATTTTTATTCCGCTCATGGGGCAATGTTCCCCAGGAGTGCAATGGATACAGGGAATAATTCCCAATACACCAACTGATCCAACGATGTCCATGCCTTCTTCCACCATACAGTTCTTTACGGAAGAGATAGCAAGGTCCAGAAACTGAGGCCGCATGGAATGTCCTGAGGGAATTGCACTCGTCATAATGATCACCCCGGGTTTGCCTCGCATAAATCCGTGTTGATGCCTCAACTGCCACAGCCGTTCAAGGAAAGATTTGGTTCTTCCGTCAAGAGATGAGTATGATGTATATCCGGCAACAATAAGGGCATCGGCATACCGGATTTTTTGTGCCAGTACTGTAGCATCATCGTTAAGTACGCAGACATTCGTCTCTTCGCACCCGAGACATGCCCGGCAGGACTGGTACGAATAGTCAGACAACTTGATGAACTCTGTATTCTGTCAGGTGGCGTCAAGAGCAATCCGCAGC
>DATJBJ010000012.1:0-13026 GCA_035515395.1 Methanoregula sp.
CGGCGAGGTGCTGCCCCGCCGGCTCGACCCGAAGGGCATGGCGCTCCATTATATCCAGGAGATCCGCAACGAGGCGCACCGGTTCGCCATCGCGTACAACCGGCTCCTCCGGAAGAAAAAACTGGTCGGGGAACCGGCCGGGTCCCGTGTCCCTGCCGGAAAACCGAAGCCCGGGAAATAATCTCACTACAGATCTTTTTCACAACCCATAAATCCCCCTTCCGCACGGATGATCTCAGGGGATGGACCGGCGTTCACGGACCGGATATCATGGTGTTTTGCACACCTGGCCGCTGCCATGCGGGACCGGCTGCCCCGGTCGGGCGCAGGCATGGCGGTTCCGGGACGGGTGGAAAAAAGAGTGTACGAAGGCGGGAAAAAAATTATACGTTCGTGTTCTGCAGGACCTGGCTTGAGCCGTCCACGTAGTACCCGGTGATGATAACGTGGTTGCTCCCGCTGTAGGACCCTTCGAACCTGATCGTCCCGCCGATCGTCACCGGTGTGGTCGCGGTCTTGCTGCCGATGTGCTGGGTGCTGCTCTTCCCCTGGCTGTCGGTGACGGTCGCGTCGATCTCGATGAGGCGCTCGAGGTCGGTCCCGCCCTGGTACGTGACGAGGATGTGCGAGGCGTCCTGCTTCGTGACCGAGATCTGCGATGCCGCGGGGGTCTGCGTCGCGGCGGCCGGGAACGGCGAGGGGACCGGGGAGCCGTTCGGCTGGGTGCACCCGGTCGCGAGGACGAGGAGCGCGAGGAGGACGGCGAGGCAGATCGCGCCGGAAGCAAACGATAAACGTGGACTGGAATTCATATGGTTTACCGTTTCCGGCTCCGGTTGTATTAATTTTTTCATATCATTTCCACGGCCCGGCAGGATTATAGAACCGGCCGTAAAAGTATTCCCCATGGACAGGGACCCGGACCTTATCGCCCCGTGCGGGATCAACTGCGCGGTCTGCAGCGCGTACCTTGCCCGGGCCCGGGACGTGAAGAGCCGGGGGATCCGGATGCCGTACTGCACAGGCTGCCGTATCCGGAACAAGGAGTGTGCCCTGTTGAAGAAGCGGTGCGCCCTGATCCGGGAGGGGGGCGTCCGGTACTGTTCGGAGTGCCCTGACTTCCCCTGCCGGCAGCTCGCAGGGCTGGACCGCCGGTACCGGGACCGGTACCGGACGAGCCTGCTTGGCAACCTCGCGGAGATCCGGGACCATGGCGCCGCATCCTTCATCCACCGCGAGGAGGCCCGGTGGAGGTGCCCCTCGTGCGGCGGCACGATCTCCTGCCATAACGGGATCTGTTTCGACTGCGGGCTCGAAGAACTCCGGGAGCGTAAAGCCCGGTTCCGGCGGGCCGGCGGCTCATAAATCCCCGGCGGCCCGGCCCTTCGGATGTTCCGATCCGCCGGAACCATTAAGCGCAGTGCAGGGAATGGTCCCGCCATGAAACCAACAACCGGTCTCCTCTTCGCAGTCCTCGCCAGCGCTGCCATCGCGGCCCTCCTTGCGGGATGCACCGCGGCGACACCACCGGCCGCGAATGCCACCGTCACCGTAACGATTCAGCCTGCCGCGACACCCTCGGCGCCCGGCACGGGCCCGGCGACCTCCCTCCCGGCCGTCTCCCTCACCCTGCCGGCCCCGACCGGCGGCCCGGGCGACGATTCCTGCTCCACGGACAGCGACTGCGTCCCCCGGGAGTGCTGCCATCCCACGAGCTGCGTGAACCAGGCATACAAACATGTCTGCACCCTGATGTGCACCGACATCTGCATGGGCCCGGTCGACTGCGGCGCGGGACACTGCGGGTGCGCCAGCGGGAAGTGCGCCGTGCAGCCGGGCCCGGCGCCGTGAGCCCCCCGGGGCGTACCCGCGCGGATAGCGGCCGGCCCGGAACCCGTCCTCGTGCACCATAAGGACAAATACCGGGGAATGATAAACAGCATGACAAGGTGTAAAAAACCATGAGACCAGTCATCGTCGCTCTCGCCCTCCTCGCCGCGGCGATCTTCTTCGCCGGCTGCACGGCCGGCAGCACCGGCGGGCAGGACGCCGCGGCAGGATCGCTGCGGGCCCACTTCGAATACCACGAGAGCTGGGGCTTCACGTACGGGTGCTACGGCCGGGTCACCGGCTATGTCTACAACGCGGGCTCCGCCCCCGCGGACAATGCCCGGCTCGTCTTCAACCTCATCGACACCGGCACGGGCACGATCCGGGACTCGAAGCCGGTCTTCTTCGGGACCCTCGATGCCGGCCAGTCGCGGACCTACGAAGTGATCCTCGACGGGGAATGCACCCACGATTACCGGGTCGAGGCAGTCTTCGGATAATCCGGCACTTTTTTTCCGGGAGAATTTTTCCGGGTTCCCGGTGCGCACCGGTTACCCGGATGCATTGGCCGGGACCAGCTGCGGGACCAGACGGATCACGAACTCCCGGGAGATCCCGCAGTCATAGGCAATCCGGTAGAGCCCCGGGGTCCAGTTGGCAGTCACGAACCGGCGGACTGCGGTCGCCTGCCCGGGCTTTAAGTAGGTGATGGTCGCCTCGACGGTTTCCACCGGTTCCGGAACGGTATTCCATGAACCGTCGTCCTTTCGGTACTCTACCGTGTATACGTACGGGCTGCTGCCGCATTTGAGCGGTCCGGAGCCCCCGTTCACCACGTAAAATTCGACGACTTCGCCCTGGTTGTATACGTCCGTATCCATCCGGAGGTAGTCCGCATGGCTGCCGGCCTCCTGGGGGATAGCGACCTTATAGAGGGCGACCGAGGCGGGTGTGGCCGAAGCCGGGGGGGCCGGCGAGGGCGATCCCATCGGGTGATCAGAAACCGGCAGCGTGGTGCATCCCGGGGCCAGCAGGATAACGACGAGGATGAGGACGGGTCCGGCCGGAATCCCTTTTTTTTGCAACCGCTGCACCATCCGCAGGGATGAACATATCCCTCCCACGATCACCCGCGGGTAAGGTAAAGAATATTCCGATCTTTTTCTGGCGCGAATCTGCCGCCACCGTCCCCGTTCCCCCGCATCCTTTTTACCCGATGCCCGCCTTGGTGAGTACGAGAACCATGGCAATCGACTGGTACAACGAATTCGTTGACAGGAACTACGAACCCGCAAAGGATGAGCTCATCTGTTTGTTTTACTTCGAGCCCGCAGCAGGGATCAGCGATGAGGAGGCGGTCGGGAGGATCGCGTCCGAGAGTTCGACCGGCACGTGGACCACGCTCTTTAAAATGCCGCCCCGGATGAAGGCGCTGCAGGCGACGGCGTTCGGGATCGACAAAAACTTCGTGAAAGTCGCGTACCCGCTTGACCTCTGGGAAGAGGGGAACGCCGTCCAGCTCCTCTCCGGGATCGCGGGGAACATCTTCGGGATGAAGGCGCTGAAAAACCTCCGGCTCGTCGACGTCACGCTCCCGCCAGGCTACATAAAACACTTCAGGGGCCCGCACTTCGGGAACGACGGGATCCGGAAGATGCTGAAGATCCACGGCCGGCCGCTCACCGGTGCCGTGCCCAAGCCGAAGATCGGCTTCTCGGCAAAGGAGCACGCGGAGATCGGGTACGAGACCTGGATGGGCGGCTTCGACTTCGTCAAGGACGACGAGAACCTCACCTCCACCTCCTTCAACCGGTTCGACGACCGGGTGAAGCACATGACGAAGCTCCGGGACAGGGCCGAGCAGGAGACCGGCCAGACCAAGTCCGCGTTCCTCAATATCACGGCGGATGTGGATACCATGAAGAAGCGGGCCGACCTCCTTTCGGCAAACGGCTGGAACTACGCGATGATCGACGTCGTGGTCGCGGGGACGGCGAGCGTCATGACCATGCGGGACTACTGCTCGGACCTCGGCCTCGCCATCCACGCCCACCGGGCCATGCACGCGGCCTTCGACCGGAACCGGAAGCACGGCCTTACCATGCAGTTCCTCGCCAAGATGATGCGCCTCATCGGCGTCTCCCAGATCCACACCGGCACCGCGATCGGGAAACTCGTAGGGACGAAGAAGGAAGCAATGGTCCTCGCCGACGTCCTCCGGGAGAAGAAGGTCGCGCCGGTCGACGGCATGCTCCTCGCGCAGGACTGGGGGAAGATCAAAAACGCGTTCCCGGTCTCCTCGGGCGGCCTCCACCCGGGCCTCGTCCCGCCCGTCCTCGACATCTACGGCACGGAGCTCGTCCTCCTCGTCTCGGGCGGCATCCACGGCCACCCGAAGGGGACCCGGGCCGGCGCTATGGCGACCATGCAGGCCATCGAGGCCTGGTGCGAGGGCATCACGCTCGAAGAGAAGGCGAAGAAGGCAAAGGAGCTCGCCGGGGCGCTGAAGAAGTGGGGGTACTACAAGCCGAAGTGACCGTATCCATTTTCTCGCCCGGTTTGTTACCATGCGTTGAACATTTTTTTTCAGGAATGATGACGGGGGTTGAGATCCCCCTGTCCCCGGGTGCGATGAACGCCGCCGCAGTTGAAGATTTTCTCATGGAAAACCTTCTCCACTGCCTTCGGCCGTCCCCACCGGGGAGCCTGCCTGGCCCGAAGGTCAGGCTGGGCCGGGGAAAATTCGCCTGGTGAATTTTCGACCCGCCCCCGCGGCGGATCATGGCAGTTGGAATAAATAGGCTCAAATGAATAAATCGGAATTTCCCCGCCGTGACATGAAGAACCTGATGGTTCTTCTCACCCTCCGTCGTCGGTCCCCGGAGAGGCCCTGAGGCGGGGAACCCTCCGGAATAAAAGCTGTCCGTTATTCCGGAGTAAATTTAATCAATTTGTGACTTTTCGGTCCATCGGGATCATCCCCACCGCAACCATTAAAGACCGCCTGCGCCCTGATACCCCTTCAGGGACCAGATGGCGGCGAAGATGGACAACCGGGAGGTCGCGGCGATCCTGTACGAGGTCGCCGATCTCCTCGAGATAAAGGGCGTGGGCTTCAAGCCGGTCGCGTACCGGCGGGCCGCGCACGTGATCGAGACGCTCACCGAGGACCTTGCGAAGGTCTGCGGGCGCGACGAGCTGGAGGAGCTCCCCGGGATCGGCACCCACATCGCGACAAAGATCCGCGAGATCCTGAAGAAGGGCTCGCTCGCGTACCTCGACCGGCTCCGGCAGGAAGTAGGGCCCGGGGTGCGGGAGCTTGCGGGGATTGCAGGGATCGGGCCGAAGAAGGCGATGGTGCTGCACCAGAAGCTCGGCATCGACAGCATTGACGCGCTCGAGGCCGCGGCCCGGGAGGGTAAGATCCGCATCATCGCGGGCTTTGGCGAGAAGAGCGAGAAGAACATCCTCGCGGAGATCGCCGCACGGAAAGGCCGGGCCGCCCGCTTCCTCCTCGGGGACATGCTGCCGGTCGCGGAGAAGATCCGGAGCGCCCTCGCCCTGCTCCCGGAGGTCCGGCAGATCAGCCCCGCGGGATCGATCCGGCGGATGAAGGAGACGATCGGCGATATCGATATCCTTGCGGCCGCACATGAAGGCAGCGCGGAGGCGGTGATGGCCGCGTTCACCTCGCTTCCCGAGGTCGACCGGGTCCTCGGGAGCGGGCCGACCAAGAGCTCGGTCGTCCTTGCATCGGGCGTCCAGGTCGACCTCCGCGTCGTCTCGGAGGAGCAGTACGGGACCGCGCTCCAGTACTTCACCGGCTCCAAGGACCACAACATCGCCCTCCGGCGCCGGGCGCTCGACCGTGGCTGGAGCCTCTCCGAGTACGGGGTGAAGGAGACGAAGACCGGCACGAACCTGCCGGTGCTCGGCGAAGAGGACCTCTACCGGATGCTCAGCCTCCCGTTCATCGAACCGGAGCTCCGCGAGAACCGGGGCGAGATCGAGGCAGCGGAGAAGGGCACGCTCCCCTCAGTCGTGCCGTACGATGCGGTGCGGGGGGACCTCCACCTCCACACGAACCGGGGGGACGGCGAGGACCCGGTCCGGGAGCTTGCCGCAGCCGCGAAGGCCCGGGGGTACGGGTACATCGCGGTCTGCGACCACGCGGAGAGCCCCGGGATCCCCCGGGGGCTGAACCCGGAGAAGATCGCGCAGCAGCAGAAGGAGATTGAAGCGGTGAACCGGGAGCTCGACGGGCTGGTCGTCCTCCACGGGATCGAATGCAGCATCGGCCCCGACGGATCGCTTAACCTGCCCGCCAAGGTGCTCGGGGATCTCGACCTCGTCATCGCGAGCGTCCATTCGCTCCTCAGAATGGAGGCAAAAGAGATGACGGAACGGGTGACAGCTGCCCTCCACAACGACCACGTCGATGTCCTCGGCCACCCGGCGGGCCGGCTCCTCCTGAAGCGCGAGCCTGCCGCCCTCGATCTCCCCGCGGTCTTCGAGGCAGCCGCGGGGCTCGGCATCGCGCTCGAGATCAACGGCAGCCCGTCCCGTATGGATCTCCCCGACAGCGGCTGCAGGAAGGCCCGGGAGTACGGCGCCCGGTTCGCCCTCGGCTCCGATGCGCACGCGTCGGCCGCGCTCCGGCAGATGGCGCTCGCTGCCGCCACCGCACGCCGCGGCTGGGTCAGCGCGGATGAAATTGTCAACACCCGGTCCCCCGCGGATCTCCGGGCATGGCTTGGGAGATAATTTTCCCTGATCCTGAGATGGAGATTTATTAGGTTATCCCGCGATATCTTTTAAAGCCACGGAGGCGTTTGGTGATTCCCATAAACTTCAAAGACCGGAGGACGTACCTTATCATCGGGCTGGTCGTCCTCTTCTCGCTTTTTGCGCTCTGGATCCGGCTCCTGCCCGCAGCGGTCGCGGGGCGTACCGATATCCTGAGCGCTGTCGGGAGCGACGATCCCCTCTATAACCTGCGGCAGGTCGAACAGATCCTCGCGCACTACCCCACGTACAGCTGGTTCGACGCCATGACCAAGTTCCCCACCGGGACGGCGGTCTACTGGGGGCCCCTCTTTACGGTCCTCTCGGCGACCGTATGCCTCGTTGCCGGTGCCACCACCCGGCCGGAGATCATCGGTATCTGCCTGCTGATCCCCCCGGCGATGGCGGCGCTGACCGTGGTCTTCATGTACTGGGTCGGCAAGACCTGCGGGGACTGGAAGACCGGGCTCCTCGCGTCGGGCTTCACCGCGGTCGTCACCGGCCAGTTCTTCTACCGCTCGGCATACGGGTACTTCGACCACCATATCGGCGAGGTGCTCTTCTCCACGATCTTCTGCCTCTGCTACATGGCCGTGATCCAGTCCGGGAAGGACAGCCGGATCGATCTCCGTGATTTCGGCTCGTACCGGAAGACGGCGTTCATGGCCCTCGTCGCCGGCATAGCGTACCTCCTCGGACTCTTCCTCATGCCGACGATGATCCTCTTCGCGCTGATCGTCGGGATCTTCACCGTCATCCAGTTCGTCATCGATGTGCTGAAAGGGCGGACCAGCGAGTACCTCCTCGTCATCAACGGCATTATCTTTATCATCGCCATTGTGGGGCTCCTCCTCTTCGGGTTCAAGACCACGGGGATCGATCTCTCGGCATATTCTGTCGGCCACGTTTATGCGTACCTCCTGCTTATCGCCGGCACCGGGTTCCTGTACATTGTCTCCCGGCAGGTCAGGGGGAAGCCGGCCTGGTATTTCCCCGCGATCATCGCGGGGACCGCCCTCGCCTTTTCCGCGATCCTTGCCGTAGCGAGCCCCCAGATCTTCAACCTGCTCATCGTGAGCCTCTTCGCCTTCTTCGGCCAGCAGCCGATCACCAATACCGTGCAGGAGGCGATGGGATGGACGGCAGCGGGTGCGTGGCTCACGTTCAATTACGGGTTCCTCCTCTTTATCGGCGGTGCGCTCGTGATGGTATACAACAATATCCGCGACGAGCACCCGCACCAGGTCTACGCGCTCGTCTGGTCGTTCGTCATCCTCTTCGCGACCATCCAGCATGTCCGGTACGAGTATTACCTTGCCGTCAACATCGCGCTCCTCGCGGCGGTCTGCCTCGCATTCCCGCTCGAACGCGGGTGGGGGACCTTGCGGAAGCTGGCGCCCGGTTCCGGCGCCGCGGAAGAGCCCGGGCAAAAAACCGGTTCCCGTGACGAGCACCCGCGGGGCAAAAAGAAGAAGAAGATGCAGGAGAAGGCGAAGCGGGGCTTTTCCGAAGACTCGGTCATGGCCGGGCTCCTCGTCATTACCATCGTTGTCGCCCTCCTCTTTGCGTACACCTCGGCGACGGAGAGCTATACCGCCGCGGTGAGCGATCCGTTCCACATGAACGACGACTGGAAGGAGGCGCTCCGGTGGATGGGGAACAATACGCCGGATACCGGCGTGGACTACCTCACCATCTACGATCCCGCAACCTTCCACTACCCGCCGCAGGCCTACGGTGTCATGTCCTGGTGGGACTACGGCCACATGATCACCTTCATCGCGAAGAGGATCCCGAATGCAAACCCGTTCCAGCAGGGCGTGGACGGGCAATACGGAGCTGCCGCGTTCTTCATGACTACCTCGGAAGATTCAGCTGATGCCGTGCTCGACCATGACGGGACCCGGTACGTGGTTACCGATATCGAGATGGATACCGGCAAGTTCTACGCGATGGCGACGTGGTTCAATGCCACTGTCTCGAACGCCCCGTACCAGGCGACCTTCGCCTCGCCGGCATCCGGCAACCCGAATTCCCTGCAGCCGGTCACCCTCAACGACCAGCAGTATTACCTGACCATGATCTCGCGCCTCCACAACTTCGACGGATCGATGGCGGATCCGTCCACGGTATATTACATCGAGTACGTGGACCCGGCGATCGCCCATGTCTCCCTGCCGGTCATCACGAACGCGGCGGCGATGAATTCGAGCGATGCGCTGCAGCTGGCGAAGGCGTACAACCAGAACGCGACGGCGGGATACCATGCCGTTGTCATGAACCCGTCGTCGCAGATCGTCTCGCCGATCAGCACCGTCCCCGCGCTGAGGCACTACCGGCTCGTCCACGAGTCGCCGAGCAATGTCTTCGGCGCGGGCGCGACGCCTGACGTGAAGTACGTGAAGGTCTTCGAGTACGTGAAGGGCGCAACCATCCGGGGGGACGGCGTCATCGAGGTCCCGCTCGTCTCGAATACCGGGCGGAATTTCACGTACCGCCAGCAGAGCGAGAACGGCACGTTCGTGGTCCCGTTCTCAACCACCGGCAACCCGTACGGTGTCGTGGCGACCGGGAAATACCACATCGTCGGGACCGACAAGCAGTACGATGTGCCGGAGGCCGCGGTCGAACAGGGGCTGACGGTGGGGTAAGTTTTTCAATCTTTTTTGGAATTGATCCGATCGCGTTTTAATTCAGGAAAATGTTGATCGAAAATTTCCTGAAAGATCGAAAAAGGATCGTGAAATTTACGAGCCCCACGCGCAAAACGATTTCGAAGGCTTCGCCTTCTCAAATCAGTCCTTGCTGATGCAACGACCGATTCCTCGCGGGTTTTGCGCTACTCACTTACCCTGATGGGGATCCTCTTGATCTTTCCCAACCGGGATCTTTTCTGAATTTCTTTCCGGTCCGGATTGAGACGTAAATCGTCCCATCGCAGATACCCCGCCCCCGCGGCCGGGGGCAGGGCTGGCATAAGGTGGATTTATCCGGCCGGTTCCACGGTCTTTACCGCATCCCCTTTTCCCCGGTTCAGCCCGTACCCGACTCCGACCGGGATAAGGAATGTCACCGCGTAATACACGAAGACGTCGGCACCATAGTACGTCGCCTGGAAGAGCAGGACGATGAAGAGGTAGTCGAGGACGATGGCAATCAGGAGCCATGCAACTCCTACGGTTCCATAGTATTTCACCGCGAGTCGTTCCCGCTTCCGGAACCACAGGTATGCGATGATGATGGTTACCGGTGTAAAGACGATGAGGAGGATCCAGCCCATAACCTCGTGGAACGGTGAGAAGAAGAGCACCAGCGATGCGATGTACCCGATGAGCCAGAGGACGGCGCCGAGCAGAACGGTGTCCTTGAGGATCTGCTTCATAGGAGATGGTTTTGCCGGGCGGGGTTATTGTGCGTTTTGGAGGGCGAGTGAAAGTAATTCACCAAATTTTCCACATCTTACGAGAGTGACCCCCTCTCTCCCCCAAAGGGGGAAGCAACCCAAGGGGTGCATCCCCCTGACCCCCGTATCAAAATTGTTCTTAGTTACCTCCTGAGTAATTATCGCATATGGGGGTGCCACAGCAGCGGGGGCGGAGGCATCGGATGCCGCAGCCCCCAAGAGCGGCAACAAATAACAATTTTTGCGTCTCATGGCATTGATTTTTGATATACTTAAAGATCTACTGCCATGTGATGACCGTCCTCCTTCCATTTCCCTGCCTCCACCCCACTCCTTATTACATCCCGGCCGGAATTCCCTAAGCAGGTGTCATCCTTCAGGCTCGTATCGCCCTTCAGCCCGGCAGGCTCGCAGCCGGAAGCAATAAAGAAACTCATCGACGGCCTCGACAAGGGGAACCGGAACCAGACGCTCCTCGGCGTAACCGGCTCCGGCAAGACCTTCACCATGGCAAACGTGATCGTCGCAGCGGACAGGCCGACGCTCGTCCTCGCGCACAACAAGACGCTCGCAGCCCAGCTGTACCAGGAGTTCTGCGACTTCTTCCCGGAGAACCGGGTCGAGTACTTCGTCTCGTACTACGATTACTACCAGCCCGAGTCCTACCTCCCGGCAAAGGACCAGTACATCGAGAAGGACTCGGCCATCAACCCGAAGATTGAGATGATGCGCCTTTCGGCCACCGCCTCGCTCTCGTACCGGCGCGACGTGATTGTCGTGGCGTCGGTCTCCTGCATCTACGGCCTCGGGAACCCGGAGAACTTCCGGAACATGGGCTTCGAGCTCTCGGTGGGGCAGAAGATCAGCCGGAACGAGATCATGAGCAGGCTCCTCGATATCCAGTTCGAGCGGAACGACCTCGAACTGATGCCGGGCCGGTTCCGGGTCAAGGGGGACATCATCGACATCCAGCCCGGGTACTTCAGCGACCTCATCCGGATCGAGCTCTTCGGAGACGAGATCGAGCGGATCCGGGAGGTGGACAAGAACACCGGCGCAAAGAAGGAGGAGATGAAGTACTTCTACGTCTACCCCGCCCGGCACTTCGTCACCCCGGAGAGCGCGAGGAAGATGGCGACTGCGTCCATCCGGAAGGAACTCGGCGAGGTCCTTCCCACGCTCGGGCCCGTAGAGCGGTTCCGGCTCGAGCAGCGGACCTGCTACGACCTCGAGATGATCGAGGAGACCGGCTCCTGCAAGGGGATCGAGAACTACTCCCGGCACTTCGACGGCAGGAAAGCGGGGGAGAAGCCCTACTGCCTCCTCGACTACTTCCCGGACGACTTCCTCCTGATCATCGACGAGAGCCACCAGATGATCCCCCAGCTCCACGGGATGTACAACGGCGACCGGTCCCGCAAGAAAGCGCTCGTCGACTACGGGTTCCGGCTGCCGAGCGCGTACGACAACCGGCCGCTCCGGTTCCACGAGTTCGAACAGTACATGGACACCGTTCTCTTCGTCTCCGCGACTCCCGGCGACTACGAGCTGAAACGGTCGGCGCAGCTCGTGGAGCAGATCATCCGGCCGACCGGCCTTGTCGACCCCGTGGTCGAGGTGCGGCCGATCGAAGGCCAGACCCTCGACGTGATCAACGAGGTGCAGGCCACCATCGCCCGCGGTGACCGCGTCCTCGTCACCACGCTCACCAAGAAACTGGCCGAGGAACTCTCCGAGTTCCTCGCCGACCAGGGGGTGAAGACCCGGTACCTCCACTCCGAGATCCAGACCCTCGAGCGGAGCGAGATCATCCGGGAACTCCGGCTCGGGAAGTTCGACGTCCTCGTCGGCATCAACCTCCTGCGGGAAGGCCTCGACATCCCCGAGGTGGGCTTCATCGGCATCCTCGACGCCGACAAGGAAGGGTTCCTCCGGGACGCCCGGAGCCTGATCCAGATCATCGGCCGGGCCGCACGGAACGTGAACGCGAAGGTCGTCCTCTATGCCGACGCGATGACCGATTCCATGAAGCGGGCGATCGCGGAGACGAAGCGGCGGCGCGACCTCCAGGTGAAGTTCAATGCGGACCACCACATCACCCCCCGGACGATCGTCAAGCCGGTCAAGGAGAAGGAGGTCGAGATCACCGACGTGAAGCACCTCCCGAGGAAGGAGATCCCGAACGTGGTCATCGGGCTCGAGAAGCAGATGCAGGACGCGGCCGAAGGCCTCGACTTCGAGCGGGCCATCGCGCTCCGGGACCAGATCAGGAAACTCAACGAGCGGATAAATGAGGCCGGGGCCCGGCACCACAAAAAACCCGGAACAGCAAAAGGGCCGGAAAAATAAGCCGGGCCGGTATCTCCGGTCCGGGAGCCCTCAGTTGCTCCGGACCGCCGGGTACCGCGGCTCGCCCTTCCTCTTCTCCGCCGTCTCCCTGCCGGCGATCTCCTGGGCGCCCACCATGTAGTACCGCCGTATGAAGTCCCGTACCTTCTCGGACTCGATCCAGCCCATGTCCAGCTGGGTGATGATGCGATCGATCTCCTTGGCCTGCTGGATGATCCGGTCCGCTACGTCACCGTCCGCGAGGCTGGAGAGCCCGACGATGACCGCGAGGGGGTTCCGGATGTGGTCCCCGAGGATCGCGAACTGCTCGATGTTCTTCTCGATCTGCTCGAGGGCCTGCCGTTTCACCGCCTCCATCTGCTTCCGGTCGGTGATGTCGATGAAGGAGGCCATGATGCAGATGGGCGCGCCGGCATCGTCCCGGACAAGGTTCATCCAGAGGAGGACATAGAACGAGGCGTGGCCCGCCTTCACGAGGCGCGTTTCCCCGAGCCAGCTGCTGTTCTCCCGGATCCGGTCCCGCAGGACCACGAATTCATCGCCGGACCGGAAGAATTCCCGGAACTCCCGGCCGATGAACTCCTTCTCATGGTGGTAATCCATGAGCCGGAGGAGGGACGCATTGACGTAGGTGAGGCGGAAGTCGAGGTCCAGGATCG
>DATJBJ010000013.1:0-6907 GCA_035515395.1 Methanoregula sp.
CCCCAGATTGTAACTGTCGACACAAGTTACCCGAAGATGGATGTCACCATCTACACGGTAAACGGCCGGTAAACCTCTCATTTTTTCAAGGACCGGGATCGCCCGGCTTTCCCTTACGCCCTTCTTTTTTTCATATCCCGGCTGCCGGAGCGGCGGTCAATGGCAGGGCGGCCGGAGATGGCGTGCGGCCCGGGCGCCGGAGCAACGAACCGGGATTTTACGAAAGAAAAGGATTTTTTCAGGCGGGGCTGTCTGCGGTTTCCCTGGCACCCGTGCAGCCGTGGCAGCCGGGACCCCGGTATCGCGGACCGGCCTCCGGAGGAGAGAAATAAAAAAATCAGGACCTGAACCCGTAGATCCTTCTGACCCGGTGGGCGACGGTCTTCCAGCCCTCTTTCCGCATCAGGGGGCCGTCGCGGAGCTTGAGGTGCGAAACCTGGAACCTCCTCCCGGAGACGACATATTTCTCGCCGACAACAAACGGCTGCTCGCCATCGCATTCCATATAGACCGGGACGGTTTTCCTGCCGTCGTGGATCGAGATCTTGACCACGACCTGTTCGATGGCCCGGGTCCAGAGCGTGGTGATATCCCTGGCATTTGCCCGGTCCGGCCTCCTGTCGCCGCACTCGATGGACGTGACCTCGACGCCGAACGCGTCGTCGCCGCACTCGGCTACGAGGTGGTCCGCAACGCTGCACTCGTCCTCATCGGCAAGTTCGATGGTGCCGACCACCGATTTTCCCTCCTTCGAGATGATCGCCTTGACC
This sequence comes from Methanoregula sp., assembly GCA_035515395.1. Classification (GTDB taxonomy): domain Archaea; phylum Halobacteriota; class Methanomicrobia; order Methanomicrobiales; family Methanospirillaceae; genus Methanoregula. The sequence continues at coordinate 771 of DATJBJ010000013.1, forward strand.
GTGCGGGATTCCGGCTCCCGTTCTTTCTTCACCCTCCGGTGGTGACCGCAGACCGTGCACCTCACGAGCACGTCGCGGGATTCGCTGACGATCTCGTGCTCGGTCTCTTCGCTGCACGCCGGGCAGTTGACGGTGATAAACATTGAATAGGAATGGAGACCTTCACATGATAAAACATGAGATGAGGCATGGAGGCGACTGCAACCTTACGGTGCCGGGGGCACCCGCTGGTAACCGGCAGCCACCCGACCACGTTCGAAGTGACTGCCGGGGACCAGCTGACCGAAAAAGGCACCTGCATCATCGCCGTGGGGGCGGATTCGGGGTGCGCCGGCCTGCCGGAGCCGTTCAGGAAAATTCTTGCCCACGATGATGCGGTGCTTGTAACGACGCTTGCGTGCGGGGGGGCCGAGGTGACGATACGGTCGCGGGGGTCCGCGAGGTTCACCCTCGACCACCCGGCCGATCTGGTCTGGCGGCGGAGCCCGTTTGTCTGCGGGCGGACGATCGGGATACTCTCCGACCGCGTGGCTGCGACGCTCCCGCGGGAGCTCATCGGGAACCTCTCAGCGGGAAAGGAGATGGTGGTGACGCTCTGCGTCAGGCGTCCCGGCTGAGGGTCGAGATCGTTACCTCGGCCTCCGCGAGCATGCACTCGCACTGCTTCACCAGGGCGGCACCCTGCTCGTAGAGCCGGATACTCTCGTCGAGGCCGGTCGTCCCGTCCTCGATCTTCTCGATTATCTTCCTGAGCTGTTCCACTTTTGTCTCGTACGTATCAGTCATGTTCCACACGCTCCACCAGCACCGAGCTCCTGCCGTCTGCGAACCGGACCCGCATCCGGTCGCCTTCGCGGATATCGCAGACGCTCCTCACGATCGTCCCCTCCTTCTCGGCCACGACATACCCCCGGGAGAGGACGGCAAGCGGGCTCCCCGCGTCGAGTGCCGACTTCATGCCCGCGAGGACGAGCCGCTCCCGTTCCAGCCGCATCGCGAAGGCCCGGGAAAGCCGGTCCGAGAGGTCGGCTGCTGCCTGCCGCCGTTCGTCGAGTTTCCGGGCAAAGCGCTGCGGGCGGAGCCGGTCGCGGAGCTCGGCGATCTCTTCGAGCGCCCGGATGATCCTTGACCCGAGTGCAGACCGGAGTTCCTCCCGCATCTCGCCGAGCCGGGCAGCGAGCACCTTCCGGTCCGGGACCACGAGCTCCGCCGCGGCCGAGGGGGTCGGCGCCCTCACGTCGGCCGCAAGATCGGAGAGGGTCACATCCACCTCGTGCCCCACGGCGCTCACGACCGGAACCGGGCACGCGGCGATCGCGGCGACGACATCGGGGTGGTTGAAGGGAAAGAGGTCCTCGAAGGATCCGCCGCCCCGTGCAACGATGACCACGTCGGCGAGGCCGGCGAGCCTCTCTATCGCACGGGCGATCTCGCGGTGGGCGTTCTCCCCCTGCACCGCGGTGGGCGAGACGACGATCTCCACGGGAAACCGGCGCGAAACGACCGTGGTGATATCGTGGATGACCGCTCCCGTCTCCGAGGTGACGACCCCTATCCTCCGGGGAAATGACGGCAGGGGACGCTTCCGCTCAGCCGAGAAGAACCCCTGCGCAGCAAGTTCCTTCTTCCACCGCTCGACAAGCAGGAACTTCTCCCCGATCCCCGCCTGCCTCATCCCCTTCACCTGCAGCTGGTACGACCCGTGCGGGGCGTACAGCCGGACGGTCCCGGTGACGAGCACCTCCATGCCTTCGGACGGGGAGAACGAGAGCCGCTCCGCGTCGGACCGCCACATCACGCACCGGATAACCGCCGCAGTGTTTTCCCCTCCCTTTTCGGAGAGGGAGAAGTAGCGGTGCCCCCGGGCGTGGTGCGTGTAGTTGGTCACCTCCCCCCGGACCCAGACGTCACGGAGGGCCGGCGTGTCCAGCAGCTCCCCGATGATAGCCGAGAGCTCGGAGACCCGGAGGGGTTCGGGAGCCCGTTCGCAGGACACCTCCGGCCGGTTGAACCAGTCCATCAACAACTATTAGCATTGGGGCAGATATGAAACAGTACTACCATGGTGGCTTTCTCCGTTGCAAGCATGTTCTTCCACGAGTACAGCTGCCCGGAGATCTTCGATTTCGTCTCCCGGGCAGGCCTCGATGCGGTCGAGTTCTGGCCCGAGACCCCCGACTTCTGGCTCCGCGGGCAGCCGGTCGACGAGCTCATCGCCTGCCGGCACTCCCATCCCGGCATCAGCAGCATGACCCTCCATGCCCCGATCCTCGACCTCAACCCCTGCTCCATCAACCCCGCGGTCGCAGCAGCCTCCGTGGAATATGCGATCCGGTCCGTCGCGATCGCAGAACAGGCCGGCGCCGGCCTCGTCACCGTCCACCCGGGGCGGAGGACGGCAAAACGCCCCCCGAGCCCCGCGGATGCCGAACGCTTCGCCCGCTACCTCGACCGCCTCCGCGAAGCTGCCTCCCGGCACACCCCCCGGGTCTGCATGGAAAACATGGAGCCGACGGTGAATTCCCTCATCCACACGCCGGAGCGGATGCGTGCGGTCCTCGACGAAGAGCCGTGGCTGGGCTTCACGCTCGACATTTCCCATGCCCTTGCGAAGGACGGTGAAGAGCCGGCCCGGTACATCGAGCTCTGCCACGACCGGCTCGCAAATGTCCATATCAGCCGGATCGGCAACGGCAGACTCCACTCCCCCCTTTCGCGGGACCCCCTGATCGCGGAGATCCTGGGGCAGCTCGCCGATCTCGGCTTCTCCGGGAGCCTTACGCTGGAAGTCGAGGACCTGACGTTCGACCGTCCGCTCTCGGCCGGGGAGAAGATAGCAGTGCTCTCCGACGACTGCGCCTTCATGCGCGAGTGCATGCACCGGTGAATGCACCCGTAAGGTGACGGGCGCTGGTTTTATAAAATTCGCTTCCGAATAAGATACAGAATCTTTATCCATGAACCAGAAATCCCTGCGTGCGCCAGCACCGCGTGACACGAGATGATCCCGGACGTCATCGAGATCCTGCTCTTCATCATCTGTGTCTTCCTCTCCGCATTTTTTTCCAGTTCCGAAGTGGCGCTGATCTCGGTCACCAGGGCCAAGGCCCGGACCCTGCTCAACGAAGGGAAAGCCGGTTCGGCCGCCGTCGCAGCGCTCAAGGAGTCGCCCGAACACCTCCTCATCACGATCCTCATCGGCAATACCATCGTCAACATCGCTGCGGCCTCGATCGCAACCGCGGTGGCGATCCAGACCTTCGGGAACATCGGGGTGGGCATCGCGACCGGGTTCGTGGTCATCGTCCTCCTCGTCTTCGGCGAGATCGGCCCTAAGATCTACGCCGCACGGGCATCGGACACCTTCGCCCTCGCGATCGCCCCGGTCATCCTCTTCCTCTCCCGGATCCTCTCCCCGGTCATCTGGCTCGTGGAACGCGTCAGCCCGACGTTCGGCATCGGCAAGGAGGCAGCGGAGCCGGGCGTGACCGAGGAGGAGATCAAGGAGTGGATCGATGTCGGGAAAGAGGACGGGAGCATCGAGCAGGGAGAGCAGGAGATGCTCTACTCGGTCCTCGAGTTCGGCGATACAACCGCACGGGAGATCATGACCCCGCGGATCGATGTCACGCTCATGGAGGACACGACCGAGTTCGAGGACGCGATCCGGATCTTCTCCGAGACCGGTCTCTCGCGCATCCCCGTCTATCACGACCAGATCGACAACATCACCGGCATCCTGAACGTCAAGGACGTCTTCTCGGCGATGGTGACGCGGCGCAAGGAATCGGGTATCAGGGAGATCATGTACGACCCCATGTTCGTACCCGAGACGAAGAAGATAGACGACCTCCTGAAAGAGCTGCAGGTGCACCGGGTGCACATGGCAATTATCGTCGACGAGTACAGCAGCTTCGTGGGGATCGTGACGGTCGAGGACATCCTCGAGGAGATCGTGGGCGACATCATGGACGAACACGACAAGGAGGAGCCGGAGGTCCAGAAGCTTGCCGAGGGCGTCTACGTGGTCGACGCGAAGATGTGGGTCGACGAGATCAACGAGCGGCTGGAACTCAGTCTCCCGCTCGATGAATCCTACGAGACGATCGGCGGCCTCATCATCGACCGTCTCGGCCATCTCCCCCAGCACCCCGGTGAGAAGGCCGAGATCGCACCGGCGGGGGCAACCCTCGTCGTCATGCAGATGCACGGCCGCAGGATCGTCAAGGTGAAGATCGTCGTCCATCCCGTGACGGCCGGCACAGTTCCGGAGCAGGCAAAATGACCGGGATGGCCGGCAGGCAGGCCGCCACGCCGAAAAGGATCGCGGTGCTCGCGTCGGGCAGGGGATCGAACTTCCAGGCGGTTATCGATGCGATCGAAGCGGGGACCGTGCCGGCCCGCTGCGTCGCGCTCGTCACCGACAACCCGGAGGCCTACGCGATCGCCCGGGCCAGGCAGCACGGCATCCCGGTCACGGTCGTGGACTACCGGAAATTCCCTTCCCGGGAGGCATACGAGCAGGCCCTCCTCGCCGCGATGCGGGACGCCCGCCCCGATCTCGTCGTCCTCGCCGGCTACATGCGCATCCTCGGGAAGGAGATAGCCGCAGCGTTTGCCGGAAAGATGATGAACATCCATCCCGCCCTCCTCCCGAGTTTCCCCGGCCTCCACGCCCAGCGGCAGGCGCTCCTCCACGGCGCCAAGATCTCGGGCTGCACCGTGCACTTCGTGGACGACTGCCTCGACGGGGGGCCGATCATCCTCCAGCGGTGCGTGCCCGTCCTCGAAAGCGATGACGAGGATACGCTCGCAGACCGGATCCTCGTTCAGGAGCACCTCTGCCTGCCGGAGGCGGTCAGGCTCTTCTGCGAGGACCGGCTCACGATCACCGGCAGGGTCGTGAGGATCCGCTGAAGGCGCGGGACCCGCCGCTCCCCGCGGTGGCATTTCACGAAAAACAACCGTATCCGGCAGGACGGGCCGGTTCGCGGCACAGCCATCGATGCCCGGGATACCTGATCCTTATAACGTTGGGCGGGTACAGTACTGGGCACGGGACTGGGGATAACCATGAAGGCAAAATCGAAGAACCCGGCGACGAAGAAGATTGCGCGGGAGCGTATCGCGGTCCTCTTCAGGCAGGCGCAGCTGGCCTTCCACGGTCACCCGGAGCGGAGCAACCGGTACGTGGAGCTCGCACGGAGGATATCGATGCGCCAGCGGGTCCGGATCGACCGCGAGCTCAGGCGCCGGTTCTGCCACCATTGTTATGCATACCTCGTGCCAGGAAATAATATGCGGGTCCGGGTGCACCGCGGCAACGTCGTGGTCACCTGCCGGGCGTGCAACCGGAAGATGCGGTACCGGGTGGTGAGGCCCCATGAAACAACCGGTTGACACGTCCATGCAGGAGCTGAAGCCGACTGTCTGGATCGGGAAGCAGGGCTGCACGGAGACGATGATCGGCGAGATTGCCGGGCAGCTCAAGAAGCGGAAGATCATCAAGGTGAAGTGGCTGCAGAGCTGCGAGGTCGACCCGGAGGCTGTTGCACGGGAAGCCGGGGCCGAACTGGTCGGGGTCCGGGGGAAGACGATGGTCCTCCGGGAGAGGAAGGGGGCGAAAGGTGGCACAGCTCCTGGCGTTCCCGAAAGGCAGACAGCGAAAGAGAAGGCCAGGGTTTCAGCAGCGCCTCCGGAAAAATCCGCTGAGGCCTCTCCGAGAGATGCCGGTGCTGCAAAACCCCGGAGGACCATCGGATCGATGGGCAGGGCCACCAGGAAGTGAAGGGTTCAGAGGACCCCTTCCCTATCGGGAACGGCCTTGCGCACCTGGTCGGGAAACCGGTAGAGAACGGTCTTTCCAGTTGATTGAAGAGAATCAACGGGAACGGCCACACGCCCGGGTCGAGGAACCCCGGCGGGTTCTTCCCCGTCGCAAGTTCCCTATCGGGAACGGGATTCATCCCGGGTCGAAGAACCCTGGCGGGTTCTTCCCCGTCGCAAGTTCCCTATCGGGACGGGATTCATCCCGGGTCGAAGAACCCCGGCGGGTTCTTCTCCAGTCGCCAGTTCCCTATCGGGACGGGATTCATCCCGGGTCGAAGAACCCCGGCGGGTTCTTCTCCAGTCGCAAG
>DATJBJ010000014.1:0-5897 GCA_035515395.1 Methanoregula sp.
GGCCCCGCCGAGGTACTTCTTCACGAGCTTTGCGTTGAGCAGCGTACCGCAGTGGAGGGACCCTGCAGTGCCTGCGAGCTCTTTCGGGTCGGTGATGATAGTGGGTACGGCGTCATAGACATCAACGCCCTTCTTCACGGCCAGGACGGCGTCGACCATCTTCGATTCGAGCGCATATTTCCAGAGCCCGGTGACTGCGCCGCCGAGCTCCGCCTTCTTCTTGATATCGGCATCGTTCGTCCACGCGTAGAGCATATCGCCTTTCTTTGCCATGGTACTTCAGGCCTCCTTGATCTTTTCGACGGCAACGGCACAGTGCTTGAGCTCCGGCATCTTGGACATCGGGTCGAGAGCGGTGTTGGTGAGGTTGTTTGCTCCCTCGTTGAAGTGCATCGCCATGTACAGCACCTTCGGTGCGACTTCATCGGTGACACGTGCCGTCGTGATCGTCTCGCCGCGGCGGCTGCGCACCCTGATCTTCTCGCCGTTCTTTATGGCAAGCTCCGCGGCGTCCTCCGTGTTGAGCTGGATGTACGATTCGGGCACTTCGTAGTGGAGGGTCTTGCTCCGGTCGGTCTGGGTCCTCGTGTGGTAGTGGAAGATCACCCGCCCGGTCATGAGCGTGAACGGGTACTCTGCGTCCGCCACCTCCGCGGGCGGCCGGTACTCGATGCCGAAGAAGGTCCCGAGGCCGTCGGCTGACGAGAACTTCTCCTTGTGGAGGATCGGTGTCCCGGGGTGCTCCACGGTCGGGCAGGGCCAGTGGACGGATTCGGGCTTCTCCAGCTTCGCGTAGGTCGCACCGGACATCGACGGGGTGCATGCCCGTATGTCGTTCCAGACATCCTCGCCGGTCTTCCAGTCAAAGCCCTTGAGGCCCATCTTCTTTGCCAGTTCGGAGAAGATCAGGTAATCGACCTTCGCCTCGCCCGGGGCATCGACGGCTTTCCGGACCCGGTTGATCCGACGCTCGCCGCTCGTGAATGTCCCGTCCTTCTCGGCAAAACAGGCAGCGGGCAGGACGACATCGGCGTACGTGCAGCTCTCGGTCCAGAAGATGTCCTGGATGACGAGGAAGTCGAGCTTGTCGAGCGACGCCTTCACGTGGTTTGAATCGGGGTAGGATACGACGGGGTTCAGGCCGAGGATGTACATCGCCTTGATCGGGTCGCCGCACTGGTCGATCTGTTCGGTCAGGGTCGAGCCGTACCAGTCGGGGAGCTCGCCCGCCTTCATGCCCCAGGCCTTCTCCATCTTCTCCCGGTTCTCCTTGACCTCGCACTTCTGGTACCCGGAGTAGACGTTCGGGTACGCGCCCATATCGCAGGCGCCCTGCACGTTGTTCTGCCCGCGGAGCGGGTTGACGCCCACTCCCGGGCGCCCGATATTGCCGCAGAGCATCGAGAGGTTGCCGAGCGAGCGGACGTTGTCGGTACCGGTCGTCAGCTCGGTGATGCCGAGGCAGTAGATGATGACCGCATTCTTGGCAGCGGCGTACTTGCGGGCGATCTCCTTGACCTTCTCGGTCGGTACACCGGTGATCTTCTCGACATCGGCATATTTCTCCACGGTCTTTTTGAGGTCTTCGAAGCCCTTTGTCCGGGCCTTGATGAACTCCTTGTCCTCGAGCCCCTCCTTGATGATCCAGTACATCATGGAGTTGGCGAGCGCGATGTGGGTCGACGGGTTGAACCGGAGCCAGGTATCGGCGAGCCGGGCTGTCGGGCTGAACCGCGGGTCGAGGACGATTATCGGGATTCCTTTCTTCTTGGCCTGCATGACCCGGCGGGCCGCGAGCGGGTGGGCTTCGACGGCGTTCGAACCCCACATGACGATGAGGTCGGAGTTGAGCACGTCCTCGAAGGGGTTCGTTGCCGCCCCCGATCCGAACGAGAGGGAGAGGCCGGCAACGGAGGGGCCGTGGCAGATACGCGCGCAGTTGTCGACATTGTTCGTCCTGAACGCAACCCGCGCCCATTTCTGCATGGCATAGCAGTCCTCGTTGACGGTCCGGCACGAGACCTGGAAGCCGAGGGACTTCGGGCCGGACTTGTCGTAAGTCTCCCTGAACTTCTTTGCGATCAGGCCGAGGGCCTCGTCCCACGAGGCTTCCTCGAATTTGTCGCCCTTCTTGATAAGCGGTTTTGTCAGCCGGTCCGGGCTGTGCACCGGCTCCCAGCAGGTCATGCCCTTCGGGCAGAGTTTGCCTTCGTTCACCGGGCTCCGCTTGAAGGGTTCGACTCCAATGACCTTGCCCTCCTGTACAACGAGGTTCAGGCCGCATCCCACGCCGCAGTACGGGCACGTGGTTGCTACATACTTTAGTTCCGTATAACACACCTCTTGATAGCGAGAAGTCTTTGAAATGCAACGATAAAGATATCGAAATTACAGTAATTTTTGGGGATTATCGGTGGGTTCAAAATTAAGAGGATCTGATGTATTTTTTGATAAAAACAAAAGGAACTGTTTAATTTTTTCCGTTTTTTTCATCATTTTGAGAACTTTTTTTGTGCGCGGAAGGCGGATTCCGCAGTTTTCCTGCCCGTGTGCAATGCGATTAAATAGAAAAATGGTTAAATGAGAACAAAATGAGGTTTGAGCATGAAAACAAACGACGCAAAAAAGATCCTCTCCCTTGCCATAGACCGTGAAGTGGAATCGTACACCTTTTACCGTACCGTCTCCGACAAAGTCAGGGACCCGGCGCTGAAGAAACTCTTCGGCGAACTGGCCGGGGACGAGAAGAAGCACCGCGAGTTCCTCGAGGGTTTCCTTGCAAGAGATGCCACCAAATTCCATTTCAGTCCTTCGGCAGATTACAAGGTCGGGGACAGCCTCCCGGCGCCGGCCCTTTCGGCAGACATGAAACCGATTGAAGGGCTCGTCCTCGCCATCAAAAAAGAACTCGACTCGATGCAGATGTACACCCAGCTCGCGAAGAGTTCGACCGATGTCGAGCAGCAGCTCCTCTTCTCCCAGCTGGCAAACATGGAGACGAGCCACAAGGCCCGGCTGGAGGACCTGTACACGGAGATGGCTTTCCCGGAATCGTGGTAGATTCGGGGCTGCAAACGCTTCAATAAATTCTCTTCTTTTTTTGCCGGTATTTTCTGCCTAGTACCGGAACGGTCTCTCTCCGGGATACTCCCCGGCCCGGTACCGGCATGAGGTGCATAACCATGCGGCCGCCCGCGGTCCCCGTAACAGCGGTTTCCCCCTGAAAAAACCGTGAATCCGAAAGGGACCAACAGTATCTTTCCTCTCAAGGTATGACTTAACCGCCCTGCACCGGGTCGCTTCGTCTGGGGCCGGGAGAGGAACGGCGGAAATGAAGGGGCGGGTCCCGTCCCGCGATACACGGCTCCTTTCCGTTTTCATGCCGTTACCCCGCAACCGAAACAATAAAGGAAAAAACGAAGAAGAGGAGTACCTGCCCATGAAGCCCGGCCTGACCCTCTTCCTCATCCTCACCGGTGTCATCGTCGTCGGCACCCTCGCTGTCCCGGGGATAAGTCCCCGGGGACAGGGCGGGATCCCGGTCTACCGGTACGAGGTGGTCCATGCGTACCCCCACGACCGGTTCGCTTTCACCGAGGGCCTTGCCTGGGCGGACGGGACGCTCGTCGAGAGCACCGGCCTCGAGGGGAACTCCAGCCTCCGGCAGGTCAACCTGACTACGGGGGCGGTCATCAGGATCCGGAACCTCTCCCCGGAATATTTCGGCGAGGGGGTGGCCGTGTACGGCGACAGAATTGCCCAGCTGACCGAAGACTCCGGCTTTGGCATCATCTACAACCGTACAACGATGGAACCGGCCGGGATCTTCAATTATACGACCGAGGGCTGGGGGCTCGCATGGAACGGCCGCGAGCTGATCATGAGCGACGGCAGTTCGTCCCTGTACTTCATCGATCCCGCCACGTTCCGGGTAGTCCGGCGCATTGTCGTGCAGGCTGAGGGAGCGCCGGTAGAAAGCCTCAACGAGCTGGAATACGCGGAAGGGGCGATCTATGCCAATATCTGGCCCACCGAACGGATCGCCCGGATCGACCCGCAGACCGGCAACGTCACCGGCTGGATCGAGCTTGACGGACTGCTGTCCCCGCAGGAGAAAAACCTCATCGGATGGGCCGCGATCGACCGGCTCCGGGGCCGCACTGCCGTCCCGTTTGCCGAAGAGGCCTGCCCCAACGGCATCGCCTACGATCCCGACGGCAACCGGCTCTTCGTGACCGGGAAACTCTGGCCGGAGCTCTTCGAGATCCGGATCATACCGGCGTGAGCGGAAAGCCGGCAGGCGAAAAAAGCATGCCGGGAGGGAAGCCCCGTGCCCGGGAATAACCGGATTTCCCGGTAGAGTATATTTCCTGCCGGCCATCCGGGATCGACCCGGCTGCAACCGGGCCGCCTGCTTTGGACCCTTCAGGGAGATGCCGGTTCCCGGTACGGTTTCCCGTCTTTCCCCCGGTAGACTCCCTTCGGGATCGTGATCTCGAACCGGGCGCCCCTGCCATGCTCGCCGTTCTCCCGGATCGTCATGCCGGTGATGGAGAGGATCTCCCGGGAGAGGAAGAGGCCGAGACCGGTGTGGCTGCCGAACCCTTTCCGGAAGAGTTTCTTCCTGATCCCGTCGCTGATCCCCACGCCGTTGTCACGGTAGGTGAGGAGAAGGGCCCGGTCCGTTTCCCGGACCGAGTAGTCCATCCGGGTCACGTGCCGGCCATGGCGGAGCGAGTTCTCCATAAGGTTGTAAAACACCTTCTCCACGAGCGGGTCGGCAAAAATTTCCACGCCTGCAACATGGGTATGGATCTCCACGCCCGGCATGTCCAGCTGGCGTATCGCAGAACCGATGACCTCTTCCAGTACCTGCCACCCCGGTGCCTGCGCCCCGATATTCTGGTAGTTGCGGGTGAACTCGATCTGCCACTGGATAGCTTCTGCGGCCTGTTCTTCCTTGTGGATGAAATCCAGCAGTTTCGGGTCGCTGAGACCCTGTTTCGAGAGCTCGAGGTACGTACGGAGTCCATCGATCGTGTTGAGGATGTCATGCCGTGTTACGGAAGAGAGGATACCCAGTTTCCGGTAGGCTTCCTGGAGCGACAGTTCCACCTGAACCCGGTCGGTCGTGTCCCGGCCGACCGACTGGAACTCGGTGATCCGGCCGCCGGGATCGAAGATCGCACGGTCGCTCCACCGCTGCCACCGCACCGTTCCGGAGGGCATCACGATCCGGTGCTCGATGATGGCCACCGGGTTCTCCGGCGAGAGGGCTTTGAGGTGGTCCTTCAGGAGCGGGAGATCCTCCGGCGGGATCACCACCGAATGGGGTTTCCCGATGCACGACCGCTTGTCGAGGCCGAAATACCGGCAGTACGCATCGTTGACGAACGTCAGCTTCCCCTCCGGCGTGAACCGGCAGATGAACTCCGTCTGGTCCTCGACCACGTTGCGGTACCGTTCCTCGCTCGTCTGCAGCTCCTGCTGGCTCCGGGCCAGCTCGTCGTAGTTCTGGCGCAGTTCCTCCTGCGCGGCGGTGAGCTGCTCGTATGCGGCACTCAGTTCGGCGTTCGAGGCCCTCAGCCGTGCCTCCGCCGATTTATGGTCGGTGATATCCCGGATGGCCTCTATCGCGCCGATGACCGTGCCGTGCGTATCGCAGAGGGGAGAGGCACTGAACCAGAGATACGCCCCCTTCCCGCCGTAGAGGTTTGGTGCGAAGAGCTCCGACGCGATCTTATCGCCCTTCCGTTCCAGGCCCGGATACCGTTTCCCGGTCTCTTCGTCCCGGCTCAGGACGAGATCCACGAGGATTGGCCGTTTCTCCCCGTAAAACGGGACGCTGTACTCGTAGCCCCCCTTTCCCAGGATCGCTTCTTTTTTTATCCCGGTCA
>DATJBJ010000015.1:0-12555 GCA_035515395.1 Methanoregula sp.
TGGTGCTGCAAGGAGGACGGACGCGACAACGGGCAACCGGAGCCGCGGGCCGGCCCTGAGGACGAGGTACGCAAGGGGGAGAGAGAGACCGATGAGGTACAGTACGTCGGCACCAACGAACGGGACCATGCCGCGGGCGAAGAGGTCGAGCGCTGCCGCAATACCCGCCATAATCCCTCCGCGTACCAGGAAATAGGAGAACGGGTAGTCTTTCCTCCCGCAGGAGAGGGCGACCATCATCCCCGAGATGAAGATGAAGAGCGGGGCCGCCACCGAGGAGAGAAGGCGCAGCAGGAAGGGTGCGGGCGGGAGGAGCAGCGACGGGACGAGATTTGCCGCGACCATGATGGCGATCGCGAGGCCCCGGAGGACGTCCACGGGAATATCGCGGAAAGATGCGGTAACGGCGGGTGGAGTCATAGTATCCGGGATCAGTGAGGGGAGTTTGATCGGGCCGATTCTCTGGAAATGCGGGTTCTTTCTATCGGGACGTGAACCAGACCCGCCGGGATAACCTCATCGCAGTTCTCGAGAGCACTAGTCCATCATGGCCCCGATGATATCCCCGGCGAACATCAGCGCCTCGATCTCGCCGTCGGACCATTCCCGGCTTCCCTCATCCGAATAGCTGATAAAACCCCAGAGGCCGTTGTCTTTGACGATAGGCAGGGCGGCGATGGATGCGATGCCACGGTCTTCAAAATACTTCCGTTCTTCTTTCGGAAGCATCCTTACCTCCCCGGCTATCGCGTTGCCGGCTGCAAGGAGGGAGCGCCAGAGCGTGGTCGTGAACCGGAGGGTGTCCGCCCCCGTGCCGGCGTACACGCCGGCACCCGACGATCCCAGCCCGGCAGAATCGTACCGGACCCCGGCACTGCCGGGCCCTTCCTCCCCGGGGTCCATGCGGAAGACCGTCACGCTGCGGACATCCGCCGCGACCCTGATATGGTCGAGGATCTCGACAATCCCCTTGTTCCAGAGGTGATCGGGGTTCTCGCCTGCCCGCCGGCTGTCCTTCAGGTACCGGAGGAACCATTCGACAGCGAAACTCGTGGCAAAGAGGATGGCGTTGCGTCTCTTCTCATCGAGGCCGGCCCGGTGCCGGTGCAGGGCGAGCTCGATGGCGGAATGGAGCTCGCGTTCATTGAACGGTTTCATGATATATGCGAAGGGCTCCGCCTTCTTGACCCGTTCGAGCGTCTCGTCATCCGCAAACGCGGTCACGAAGATGACGGGAATGTCATGTGCGGCCCGTATTCTGCTTGCGGTCTCCACCCCGTCCATATCGGAACCTTCCAGGACGATGTCCATGAGGATCAGGTCGGGCGCGCACTCCCTGGCATCGAGGAGCGCCTCCTCGCTGCTGCCCGCGGTCTTCGGGACGGCATATCCCATCCCGGTCAGGGCCATCTTCAGGCTCTCCGCAACAATGAGTTCGTCTTCCACTACCAGGATTGATGCATGTTCCATTTCTCTCACCGTTTCTCCGTACCAGGGATTGTCAGGATGAACTCCGTGCCGTTTCCCGCCAGGAGATCGATCGTACCTTTCAGCTGCCGGGTCAGCATCTGCACAAGGTTCAGCCCGAGCGATTCCGTATGCCGCCAGTCGATCTCCTTCGGGATCCCGGTTCCGTTGTCCCGGAACCGGATGACCAGCTTCCCTTCATCGTGCGTAACGGTTATCCGGATCTCACCGGAACGTTTGCCCATGAACGCATATTTCAGGGAATTGGAGATGAGTTCGTTCATGATGAGCCCGAGAGGGATTGCCGAGTTGATCGTGAGCGGGAGGTGATCCGTATCGACTATAATGGCTACGCGGCCCCGGTCGATGCCGTACGAGGCCATCAGTTCGTCGGCGAGGTGCCTGAGGTACCCGTCGAAATCGATGGACGCGAGATCCCCGGACCGGTAGAGTCTCTCGTGGATGAGCGCCATCGACCTGACCCGGGCCTGGCTGTCCAGGAGGCCTGCCGATGACGCGGGATCGCTGGTCTTCTTTGCCTGGAGGTACAGGAGGCTGATGATGATCTGGAGGTTGTTCTTCACCCGGTGGTGGATCTCTTTTAACAGGATCTCTTTTTCGTGAAGGGTGGCGGTAAGCTCCGCCTCCGCACGGGCACGCTGGACGATCTCTCCTGCGAGGGCCTCGTTCGAGCGCTCAAGTTCCGAAGTCCTTTCCCTTACCCGGTATTCAAGGTCTTCGTTCAAAAGGGCAATTTCATCTTCCGCTCTCTTTCGCGCCGAGATATCCTCCAGCACCAGCGTAAAAAAACGCGGTTTCCCGAGATCATCGGTAACCGAGGAGAGAAAGACCTGGCACCAGACCGCCCGCCCGCTCCTCGTCGGCACCGGCAACTCTGCCGAATACTGGGAAATCTGTCCCCTGATCACGCGCAGGAGCTCGCGGTAAGGGGTGTACTGGTCTTCCTGCGCGATCAGCTGGAACACCGTCACCGGCCCGGGATCCGGGCCGTCAAAACCGGTTATCGCGGAGAACCGGCGGTTGGTCCGGATGATACGGCCATCGGGGAAAAATTCCGCGATGCCGACTGCGGCCTGGTCGAAGGTTGCGGAGAGGTGCTCCTCGCTCTCCCTGCGTGCAGCCTCGGCTCTCCCGCGTTCGACGATCTCCCGGATGATGGCAAACAGGCCGATGATCACGAGGATGTATCCGCCCGTCCGCATGGCGACAAACAGGAGCCCCGAACTGTCTACCATACCGGTAAGCAGGAAGAAATGTGTTGCGGCAAAGAGCGCATAGGCGCATCCGATAAAAAGCGGGGTCGGTTTCCCGATCAAGCGGTACCCCCAGATGCTCACAACAACCACCACGACGCTCAGGAGGAGGTTTACGAGCACGATGGTATCCAGAGAAGACAGTGCGATCATTTTTTTCCGGAATATTTTGGTCAAGCACGCGGTGCCGGCCTGTACTTGGATCTGCAGATGACGGCCGGTTCCGGGTTATTCCCGCCGGTTTTTCCCTGGCCCGGCAAGGAGATGTGTCGGGTCCGGAGCACGATAAACACGGCGATGACTGAAAATAATTTTGCAGTTTTCCGGTTTTTTACTTTGAGCTGGGTTCCTCCGGCTCCCGGAAAGATTTTTGAAAAACCGGAGGGGCCGCCGGTTCCCCTGTCTTTGCCTTACCCTGAAACGATATCCCGGGGGAAATTGGCAGAAACGTAAAAAAATCTTATTTACGGGAGATTTTTGGCAGACGCAGGTGTTTTCACTGCAGTTTTTTTTTCACTCAACCGGCAGTTTATACGGTTTCATGCGGGAGACTGTACTGTTTGGATGGCTTCCCTGCGGACCCGACAGGACAAACGCATCCCGTTCCCGGCATGGTTTCCGCAGGCGGCACCAGAGTTCAGGCAGGATGGAGAGATGAAGGGAAGATCCATTGCAGACCATTCGATGTTCCGGAGAAGATCCATCGATGCACTGGTGGAGAATGCACAAAAGGCGGGGGGTCTCAGGCGTGTCCTGAAGCCCTTCGACCTTGTCATGCTGGGCATCGGGGGGATCATCGGCACCGGGATCTTCGTCCTCTCCGGCGTCGCCGCGGGTCTCCATGCCGGCAATGCCCTCCCCCTCTCGTTTATTGTCGCCGGCATCGTCTGTCTCTTTGCAGCCCTCTGTTACGCGGAATTCTCCACCATGATCCCTGTGGCAGGCAGCGCGTATACCTATTGCTACACGGCGCTCGGGGAGATCTGGGCATGGATCATAGGGTGGGACCTGATCCTCGAATACGGGCTTGCCGTCTCCGCCGTTGCGATCGGCTGGTCAGGCTACTTTGCCGCGCTCCTCAGGTCGGCGGGTGTCCTCCTTCCGGTACAGTTCAGCCACCCTCCTGGTGTCGAGGGGGGGATCGTCAACCTTCCCGCCGTCCTCGTAGTACTCGCCCTCACCGTCCTGCTGATCCAGGGGACGAAACGGAGTGCCGGGATGAACGCCGTCATCGTGACCATCAAGCTTGCCGTCATTCTCCTCTTTATCGTGCTGAGTATTTCCTTTGTCGAACCGGGGAACTGGGTACCGTTCATGCCTCCGGCGGGATGGTTCGGCGTCTTCTCCGGAGCTGCTATTGTCTTTTTTGCCTTCATCGGGTTTGATGCGGTGGTCACCGCTGCAGAGGAGATCGAGAATCCCCAGAAGAACCTGCCGATCGGCCTCATCGGATCGCTGGCAGTCTGCATCGTCCTGTACGTTGCCATCGGAATAATTCTCACGGGAGTCGTCCCGTTCGCTGAGCTCGCGGGCCCTGACGCAATCAACGCCCCCATCGCGTATGCGCTCGGAAAGATCGGGATAACGTGGGGTGCGGCAGTCCTCTCGATCGGCGCCATCTGTGGCATGACTTCGGTGATGCTCGTGATGCTCTTCGGCCAGAGCAGGATCTTCTTTGCCATGTCGCGGGACGGCCTCCTCCCTGCATTCTTCTCCGAACTTTACCCGGGTACCCATACGCCGGCGAAAGTGATCGTGTTCATCGGCGCGGTGACCGCATGTATCGCAGGGTTCTTCCCGCTCGAGACGGTCGCCGAACTCGTGAACATGGGGACCCTCGTCGCCTTTTCCATCGTCGCGTTCGGCGTAATGCTCCTCCGGGTCAGGCTGCCGGAACTGAAACGGCCGTTCCGCTGCCCGTACGTGCCTGCCCTGCCGCTCATCTGCATCGGGGCCTGCGCGTTTCTCGTCATTCACCTCAACCATCTCGCCCACCTGATGTTCGTTATCTGGCTCTGCATCGGCCTTGCCGTGTACTTCCTCTACGGGATCCGGAACAGCACAAACCGGAAGGCTCTCGAGAGCGGGGAAAGCGGATCCGCCCGTCCCCGGACCGTTCCCGGGACTGTCGCTGCCGGGATTGCGGAGATTGCAATGCACCCCGTAAGCGGCCCGGATGCGGAGAAATGACCCGGAACCGGCACGACAAACCCAAAAAGCGTCCGGTCGTTTTTACCGTGCTGCGGCAACCGGCAGTACATGAACGTTAATTGCCCGGCGCACGAATAGTCAATGATTACATGCAGGGCGGAGAACGGACCGAGGATGCGACGGGGACACCCCGCGGCATCGTTATTTTTTTTCGGGCGCTCGCCCTGCTTGCCGTTCTCTTCGGCGCCCTGATCTTCGTGACGCCGCTTGGTTACTATCAGCTCATCGGCAACTGCTTCGAAGCTTTTGTGGCCGCCGCCTGCCTGGCCGCGTCCCTGTACGCCTACCTGAACTGGTCCCGGAGGGAGAGCCTCCTCCTCGCTGCCTTTGCATTCGGGGGCTACGCCCTCTCCACCGGGTTCTGGTATCTCTTCACGGTCCCCCCCGAACTTGGCCGGGGGCTCGTCTTTGTCTCCGTTGCAGAACTGGGGATCCTTGGTTTTTTCCTCCTGTTCATCGCCATAATCACCATCGAATTCCCCGGGGATAAGATACCCGTCTCCCGGTCTCTCCTGCTGGTCGCGGTCTTCCTTGCGGTCCCGCTGCTCGTAATCTGGGGCGCAGGATACCGGGACCTGCTCCGGCTGGTGGTTCTCGCAGTCCAGTTCCTGGTCGCAGAACAGCTCTTCGAGGTCTCGGTCCGCCACAGGGTGTACCGGTATAAACTCCTCTGGGCAGGCATCTGCCTTTGGTGCCTCACCGGAGGTATGTTGTACGGCATCCGGGAGACCTATTTTTCTGCGTACGACGCTCCCTTATTCGACAAAACCGTGTTCACCCAATCCCTGACTGTAAACCAGTTCCTGAGTATTATCGGTCCCATGGCGATAATCTCGTTCACCCTGATCCAGCTCGGCCTCTTCCGGTATATCCTTGAGCGGAGAGAATCAGGATCCGGCATGCGCCGGAAGACGGATTGATCAGCCGGGAATTATTCACGGTCTTCTTCGTCTCCGGTACCGGCAGGCCGGAACAGGTCGGGGAGATCTACCGTATAACAGAAGAGGAGGAAGAGGAAAAGGGTGATCGGGAGGACGAGATCGATAACCAGTCCCGGGAGATCGAACGTTACATAGAACAGGTTGTAGAAGGCGTGGATCGTGACCGCGATCGTGTAAAAACCGACCAGGAGCGCGGGGAGTGCTTTCCGGTCGATATTTTTTACGAGAACGATACCGTAGCCGATTATCCCGCAGGTACAGCCGTGCATGAGTGATGTCGAAAATGACCGGGCCAGGATATCGTAGAGCCCGAGTCCGGAGGGGGCCGCGACGATCCATGCACTGCCCGGGAGGATAAGCCGGACGAACCCGGCGTTGAGCATCACCCCCGTCTCTGCGATCGAGAAACCGATCCCGGAAGCGAGGGCACAGACAAGGACATCCCGGTTGGTGCTCCTGCTGCCGCCGAGCGCCAGGATTACCAGGGGGAGCGCCTTGAAAAACTCCTCGACAACGGGAGCGATGGTGATGGTGATCTCGGGATCGCTCATTCCCGGCAGTGCGGGTACGATCCAGGCCATCACGATGAGGACCGGGACCGCCGCAAAGATCCCCCAGAAGAGGTAGGGGATGAACTTTTTCCCCGCGTTCCCGATGAAGGCCATGAGAAAGATCAGGGGGAGAAAATAGGCCAGTACCACCAGCGCGGGATCCAAGAACGTGCATCTCCAGGGTATTGAAAAGCCCGGCGGGCCGGGCCGCCTTTGCGCCGGAGCACACCGGTGCAGGGGAAATTTTCCTGTACGTTTACCGGCCGTTTATCAGGATAAGGTTTGGGATTTGGGTACGGGCATTTAGGGCTGCGCGTAACTGAAATTTTTTTTTCACCTATCCGCGGGTATATGAGCGAGCGTGACAGAACTTTCCCGCAAGGATCGTGCGGGTGCCGGTGTGTGCGCCGGGATGCGGATACCATGCAGATGCCATCTGATGAGACAACGTCGCCATCATCTGCCTTGCCCTCAGGGGCGATGGACGAATAACGGTACGGAAAAAGAGCCCATCCCGCACGCAGACAGCATACGACGAGGCTGGTAAAACCATGGACGGGGGAGAAACCAAAACGGGGGTACCGGAGACAACCCGGTTGTCTTACAAGGTAAACAGCACAGTACCCGGGGATACGGGTACGGACAAGGATGCGCCGCCGGTGACAGAAGAGGTGGTGTTCCTGGAGCCCGGGCAGGCCGGGGCGCAGAACATCGTCAAGGCGATATCGCACCAGAACGCCGGGGACGTGCTCAGTATGCTGTCAAAGGCCGGGCCGCTCCGGCTCTCCGATATTGCCGAGCGGCAGGGGATCTCGATCAATGCGGCGAAATACCATGTCGACCAGCTCATGAACGCAGGGCTCCTCGAAATTGCCAACACGAAGTACAGCGTGAAGGGGCGGAAGGTCAAGATCTACCGGCTCAAGAACCAGATCTTTGTCATAGCCCCGAGGATGAAGCAGAAGGATTTCCTGGCAGCCATCCTCAAGTCCTGTTCGGCACTCGGTGTCTTCATCCTGGTCTTCCTTGCCGCATTCTTCCAGCCGTTTGTCCAGCTCCCGGCGGTGTCGCTCCAGCTGGCAGGATCGCTTGCCCCGGTATCCCCGGTTCCCGCAACCCCCGTAACGGACCAGGGGGTTATTCCTGCACTGATCATCAGCGGTATCGTGACCCTGCTCGTTCTCTTCCTGTACCAGGTATACTCCAGCTGGAGAGAGAACCGGTCAGTATTCTCGTAATTTTTTCTGCCGGTCCGGCATCAAAATAACCTTAATTTTGGTTTTTTCGGGTCTTCAGGAATTTCAAGGCGGATTTTTTACCGGGCGGACAAGGGCCATATCAAAAAGAAAGACGAGAAAACTGCGGAACCTCCGGCGCCGACATTATTTTTCGTCGCCCGGGAATCCGGGGGCGGTGCACCCTTCCGGGAGCCGGGCATTCGTACTGTTCCGCATCCCGAATGCATAATAAATCCCCAGGCCGATGAGCATCCATACAACAAAACGCGCCTGTGTCACGGCAGGCAGGACGATGATGAGGACCGCGCAGGAGACGATGCAGAGGACCGGGACGACCGGCATGGCCGGGCACCGGAACGGGCGCTCGATGCCGGGCTGTATCTTCCGCAGCATGATGATCCCGAATGCGACGATGATAAAGGCCGCGAGCGTCCCGATATTGACGAGTTCGGCGATGAAGTCAAGGGGCAGTATCCCTGCGACGAGCGCGGTCAAAAGACCGACGAGAACCGTCACTTTCACCGGTGTGTGGAGCGTCCCGTGGAGATCGCAGAAGAACGCAGGGAGGAGGCCGTCGCGGGCCATGGCAAAAAAAATCCGGGTCTGCCCATAAAGGGTCACGAGGATGACGGACGTGATCCCGCAGATTGCCCCGAGCGAGACGAGCGCGGCACCGGAGGGGATGCCGATCCGGTTGAGGGCGTACGCGACCGGCGCGCTGGTGTCGAGATCCCCGTAGGGGACCACGCCCGTGAGGACGACGGCTACGCCCACGTAGAGGATGATTACGATGGTAACGGACCCTATGATCCCGAGCGGCAGGTTCTTCTGGGGGTTCTCGATCTCCTCCGCAGCGGTCATGACGGAATCGAACCCGACATAGGCGAAGAAGACGATCGCTGCTCCCGCAAAGACCCCCGTCCACCCGTACGGCATGAACGGGTGCCAGTTGACGGCATCGATGTGGGAATAACTGAGCGCGAAGAAGAGGAGAATGACGGCGATGTTGACGAGAACGATGATCGTATTGAGCCGGACACTCTCCCGGATCCCGATGATGAGGAGCGCCGTTATGGCGAGGATGATCAGTACCGCGGGAAGGTTGATGATGCCCCCTCCGGTTCCCGGGGGGTTGATGAGGGCAGGAGGGAGGGACACCCCGATATCGGCAAGCAGGTTCACAACATACGCCGACCAGCCGATCGCAACTGCCGAGATGGCGACGGCATATTCGAGGATCAGGTCCCACCCGATGATCCACGCCCAGACCTCCCCGAGGGAGGCATAGCAGTAGGTGTATGCACTGCCGGCGACCGGCACCATTGCGGAGAACTCGGCATAACAGAGTGCAGCGAGCATGCAGACGATGCCCGAGATGACAAACGAGAGAATGATCGCGGGGCCGGAGTAATCTGCCGCGGCGACACCGGTGATGACAAAGATGCCGGTCCCGACCACCGCACCGATCCCGAGCAGGATGAGTTCAAAGGGGCTGATTACGCGGCGGAGGGCGTGCTCCCCGGTGCAGTGCGCTGTCAGCTCGCTGATGGGTTTTGTCCTGAACATCGCGTGGTCGCGCAGTGCCTGGAGGAATCCTGCCATATTCTGTCCCTTCGTGCCGGTGACTGGCACGAACCTCTCTCCCGATCCGTCCGGCCACGGCGCCTGCAGCCGGCCACACGGCTGCCCGGTTTTGCCGGGAGGTGGTCATCCCCGGATCAGGTCTTCCGCGTACCGGGATTTCTTTGGAGGATTCCTGCCGTGCGCGTATGCCATGCCGGCAGAGGAAGTGTGTGCTGAATGAAAAATCGCCTGATATTCTGCTTCTGCATGTTTGTCGGGGGAGACCGGGGTGTGTCACGGTGCTGATGTTCTCCTGAACGCACCCGGGTTTTTTTTGCAGAGGCACTGGAAACGATCAGGCCTTGATACCGGTTCCGGGCATGGCAGGAGATAGTTGACGGTAAAATCGAATAAATCAAGCGTTAACTGAAGGAAATTTTTCAGTCAAGACATCCCTGTCTTTTTGGCCGATCCACGAGAATTACTGGAAGGCCCTTTGCTCCGGGAAGAAGGAGCGGCCCGCGGGGTCCGGATCGAGAAAAAGCGGGACGGCGCGGATCGATCCGCGATGACCGCATCGGAGAGCCGGGTTTTTAGTCACGGGAGCGCAGCCTGTTTTAAGTCCCGTTTCCTACCTGTTGACCCGCTCGCGTTCAAGTTCCTCCATGAACCCTGCCATGAACGTGTGCCTTTCACGGGCGATTCGCCGCCCGGCCGGGGTGCGCATGAGGCCTTCGAGCTTCATCAGCTTGTCGTGGACGTGATGTACAGCATCCGGTATTCCGCCCCCGCGCTCCCCGGCCCGGATGAAGGTCCGGGCAATGCCGACTGCGCCGAGGGCATCCAGTTTGTCGGCATCGGAGAGTATCCGCGCCTCCGGCGTCTCCGGCTTTTCCGTGGAGCGAAACCGGTGAGCCCGGATCGCGTGGGAGATGGCAGGGATCGATGCCTCGTTGTATCCCGCAGAGCGGAGGTACTCCTCCGCCATACGTGCGCCTTCGGCCTCGTGGGGGACGCCCCGTTCCTCTTCGGCCGATCGGGCGATATCGTGGAGGATGGCTGCGGGGATGAGGACTCCCATATCGGCGAGTTCCTCGCTCCCGATGACCGTACAGAGCCTGGTCACCCGGTCGGTGTGGTCCATCCCGTGCGAGCCCACCGCGGAGGTTACTGCCGCCGCATACTCGTATATCTCCCTGTATTCTTCAGCTACCGTGCCAGTGCCCATAAAAAAGATGAGTCGTTGCACAAAAATAATCCACCGGTCAGTTCAGGAAGCGTGCCGGTACTCTCCCGGCATGTCGGTCATTCCGAACCGGGCCCCCTTCCCGAAGATGCCATTCCCGGTGATCGCGATCCCGGTGATTGCAAGGATCTCCTGTACGAGGAAGAGCCCGGGACCGCGCTGCGGCCGGCCTGCTGGTCGAAGATCTTCCGCTTCCGGTCCCGGGGTATCCCGACGCCATTGTCCACGAAGGTCAGGACCATCCGCCCTCCCGGGAGCACGCCGGCGTAAATTACAAATATCCGCAAGACTATCCTGTTTCCCGATGACGGAAACCGGGGCTGAGGACGGGATCCTGAAAAAAATCCTTGAAGAATATCTCTCCGTGGAAGGTGTTTACGCTGCTGCCCTGATCCAGAACGACGGGTTTGTTATCGGGATTGCCAACCGCCGCCCGTTGGACACCGATGCTCTCGGGGCCCTTGCATCATCTGCCTTGCGGTTTTTTGAGAAAGGCGGCGTGCTGGTCCAGACAGGCCCGCGGAGGAGGATTGTCTTCGAATACGGTGGCAGGGCTATAATCCTTACCCCCGTGTCTTCGGAAAAATTCCTCGCGGTCGTGAGCGAAACGCCTTCAGTCTCAGGAACCCTGGCCTACGCCGTATCGCAGGCAGGCGATCGGCTCGCCGCGGCGTTGTGAGTCCCGGCATTTTTCCGGCACAGGACGTTTTGCCCCTCACATTTTCCGCACACGGATATACCGGAGCAGGTGCGTGTGCCGCCCTTCGTTCCCGTGATCCTCCGCTTCTCCCGCGAGGCCCTCATCGACGATGTCCAGACCACCGAATGCCGAGAGCAGGTCATCCCGGTTGAAATAGTGCACTTCCCGCCCGGGTCTGCTCCCGAAGGTGTTCTTTTCAGCCTCCCTGCCCCGGCCAAACTCTTCTCATGGGCAGGGTGTGAATAATTTCCCGGTATCAGAAGGCGCCGGAACTCAAAAGGATGCGTATGCCGGAAAAAAGGTGCCTGATCCGGAGATCCGCCAGGGAACGCAACCTTACCCGGATTCCGTCTCCGGAAACTGCCGTTCCGATCGATCAGTTCTGGGCAGGAATGCCCGGGGAGGCGACCGCCCGGTAGTTCGAACCCGGCGATACGATCGTGTACCGCGCCCTGCACTGCCTGCAGCTCGCGTCGCGGGTCTCGCGGAAGAAATCCTTGGGCATCCTGCAGGTTATCGTATTCTGCGTATTGCAGTCGGGGCAGGTGAACCGGATCACGTTGTTGGATCCGCTTCCGATTAAAACGGGTTTCAGGGATTGTTTTGTCATGGGACCGCTTCCTCAGTTGCTGCGGGCCTTTGGGCCCGCTTGTGATCGTATCCACATAGCAGTCCGTAGTGATAATATGATCTATGGATTCCGGTCTTGACCTGTATGCGGTTTCCATACCTTCAACATGTCAGCCGCCATCTGTACTACTGCACGTAGTTGATTGAATGAGTGGATTCCACAGAAAAGATGAACAGGGCGACCCGAACGTACTGAATGCGGACGGTACCCCGACCGTACGCGTCCGGCTCCCGAAGAAATGGGCCCGCGAACAATTCGCCCTCGCCGAATCGATGCTCGGGGCAAACCATATCCGCGTCCAGTGCATCGACGGGGTGACCCGGATGGGAAGGATCAAGGGGAAGATGAAGAAGCGGCAGTGGATACGCGAAGGTGACACGGTTATCGTTATTCCCTGGAGCATCCAGGACGACAAGTGCGATATAATCTACCGGTACCTCAAGCCCCAGACGGACTGGCTGCGGAAGAACCGGTACATTTAACAAATTCTTTTTTCTGAAGGGGCATCCCGATCATCCGGCTACGAATTCGGCCGGGCGCGGGGATTTCCTGTATCCGCCTCACGGTACGGGATTAACTACCATACTTAAACCGGACGCGGGCATTGGTGCCTGGCAGGACGAAACCATCGCCGGCAATCCGGCACCCCTCTCCGGTGGCCCGCCAAGGGGTTTTCCAGCCTTTCTTTTTTGAGACCCACGATTCCCCGACCGGAAAAGCAGGGACCTTTAAG
>DATJBJ010000016.1:0-3751 GCA_035515395.1 Methanoregula sp.
TCGGTCTCGGCACTGCCCTCCTCGGCGGCGAGGTGACAATCCCGACGATGACGGGGACTGCCGCGCTCAAAATCCCCCGCGGGACCCAGAGCCATTCTGTCTTCCGGCTCCGGGGCCAGGGAATGCCGCACATAGGCGCGAAGACCCGGGGAGACCTCCTTGTAAAGGTCGTCGTGAAGATCCCGGAGAAGCTCTCCCGGAAACAGGAGAAGCAGCTCCGGGAGGTATTCCCTGCCGAGAAGGTGAAGACGACAACCGGTTTCTTCGAGCGACTCATCGAACGGCGGGGACGCCAGTGACCGGTGATGTACGGTGCATCCCGCTCAGGCCCGGGGCTGCTGCTGGGTGGCGCAGTGGAAGGTGCCGTACCCTTCGACCAGCGCCCGGGCATAGACGCCAATAACCTTCCGGCCCGGGAAGAGTTCCTGGAGAATGGCGATCGCTTCGGCGTCATGCGGGTCGGCAAAGGTCGGCACGACCACGACCGTGTTCCCGATATAGAAGTTCGTGTAGCTCGCGGGGAGGCGCTCCCCGTGGGAGACGACCGGTGCCGGCATCGGAAGCTTCACGACCATAAGGGGTCTCCCCTGCTCGTCAACCGACTGCCGCAGGATCTCGTAGTTGTCGTGGAGCGCGGGATAGTTTGCGTCCGCGATATCCTCCTCGTACGCGCAGACGACCGTGCCCGGGGAGACGAACCGGGCGAGGTCGTCGACATGGCCGTCGGTGTCGTCGCCAATTATCCCGTCATTGAGCCAGATCACGTTCGTGACGCCGAGGTATTCCCGGAGGTGCTCTTCGATCCGGTCGGCCGAGAGCCGGGGGTTGCGGTTGGGGTTCAGGAGGCAGGCGCGGCTCGTCAGCACCGACCCGTGGCCGTTCACATCTATCGAGCCGCCTTCGAGCACGATCTTCGGCTCGAAGACCGGCAGCTCGAGCCTACGGTTGAGGGTCAGCGGGATTTTCCCGTCAGGGACCATCGCCGGGTACTTGTTTCCCCATGCATTGAACTCCCACCGGACCATCGCAAGCCGCTGCATGGCCCGGTTGACGACGAACGTCGGCCCGTAGTCCCGGATCCAGATGTCGCGGTACTCGACCGTATGGAGCGTGATCCGCGAGAGGTCGAGGTCCTCGTCCCGGAGCCGGGCCCGGACCTGCCGGTTCAGCACCGGCCCCGGCACCAGGAGCTCGACCCGCTCGGACCCGTGGATCGCCCGGATGAACCCGATATAGGCGTCCTCCACTTCGCTCAGGAGAGGGAATGTGTTTTTGTTGTGCGGCCACGAGAGCCAGACCGCGTCGTGCAGTTCCCATTCCGCGGGCATGTGGAAGCCGCGGTTCCGGGGGGTGTCGCCGGGCCGGATCGCGGGGAATATTCCCCCTGCTGCCGGCTCGCAGACCTTTGCATAGGTATCCGGCCGCCGGTTCCGGAAGAAGCCCCACGACTCCTGGACCGCACGGTTCATCGCGGGATCGATGTTTGCGATGAGCGTCTCTTCCTTATCGCCGGCGTGCGCGAGGATCTTACCGAACGCGTCGCAGACGAACGACCCGCCGAAGAACGCGATCTTCCCCTCGCGGCCGACCCGGTTGACTGCCGCGACATGGACGCTGTTTGCGATCGCGTGGCTCCGCTGTACAAGCTCCCACGCCTCCTGCCAGCC
This sequence comes from Methanoregula sp., assembly GCA_035515395.1. GTDB lineage: Archaea > Halobacteriota > Methanomicrobia > Methanomicrobiales > Methanospirillaceae > Methanoregula. Next base: position 1,668 of record DATJBJ010000016.1, read on the forward strand.
CCCTTCGGGAGGTACCTCCGCAGAGGGGTGACCGATGGCGGTCGGGTAGAAGATGATCTCCGCCCCCGCGAGGGCCACCGCACGCGCCGCCTCGGGGAACCACTGGTCGTAGCAGATGAGGACGGCAATGCGGCCGTACCGGGTCGCGTATACCCGGTAACCCGCACCCGGGTAGAAGTACTCCTTCTCGAAGAAACCCGGGTCCTGCGGGATATGTACCTTGTGGTACGGAGGGAGGACGGTGCCTTCGGTGTCGATGACGGCCGCGGCGTTGAAGAACTTCCCGTCATCGGCCCTGTGGAAGAACGGGACGATGATGATAACGGAGTGCTCGCGGGCGATCGTCACGAAGGGGCCGGTAGAGGGGCCCGGGATTCCCTCCGCAAGGCCCGAGACATCGGAACCGATCTGCTGCGGGAAGTAACGGGTCCGGAAGAGTTCCGGGAGGCAGATGATCTGCGCCCCGTTCCGGGCCGCCTCTTCCGCCTTCGCCGCGGCCCGCCGCACGTTCTCGTCTGCGTCCGGGCCGACCGCCATCTGGATGAGCCCGATTCTGACGCTGTTGTCTTCCATCCCACGCCCCGGTGCTGCTTTCTCTACATATAGTGGTACTGATACTACTAGAGGGTTCTGCAACTCTCCTGCGGGAGCAGGCCTCCCCTCATGCCCGGCCCCCCCTGCCCGTGCCCTGTTTCCGCTCCGGTCCGCTCTTTTACGTTCCGGAAGCGCCGGGAAGGCGCTCCGGCGGATCCGGTCCGGCCGCCCTGATCCACGGGGTCTTGGGCTTGCGGCAGTTTTGGCGGGACGGGTTGGACAGGATGGTTGGTTTTATGCTGCTAAATGTCAAACATAGTATACAAAGCAGGGTTTGCAGGGGAACCATGAAGAAAAACACGTTCTACCTCCTAGTAGGGTGCATCGCGGTCGTGCTGCTCGGGCTGTTCTGGTACTCGGTCGAGGGCGACAATCCGCTGGTGATCGAAATAGCGTTTGTCATCGGCGTGATTGCCATCTATCTCGCCAGGAGGGTGGTCACCGATCTCATCGAAGATGAGCGGAGTGCCCGGATAACCGAGAAAGCGGCGATGCGCACGATGCAGGTCTTCTGGGTCATCTTCTGCGCATTCTCGATCGGGGCGGTGATCCGCCTCCTCGATACTCCCGTGTTTCCTGCCGGGTTTCCCCCTCCATTCCATCCCCTCCCTTCAACGGACCGCGCGATCGTCTTCTCGCCCCTGCGGAATTTCGGGTATATCCAGCTCGGCCTCCTCTGCCTGATGATCTTCCTCTATGTCGGGTTCAGGATGTACTATGCCAGAAAATTCGGAGACTTTGAGACCGATGAAGAATAAGATCAAGGTCTACCGGGCAATGCACGACATGACACAGGAGGACCTTGCCGTAAAGATTGGCGTGACCCGGCAGACGATCCTTGCCATCGAGAAGGGGAAGTACGTCCCGTCGCTCGACCTCGCGTTCCGGATCGCGCGGCATTTCAATGTCGCCATCGAGGATATCTTCTCGTACGAGGAAGAGCCCCGGACCGTCATGGTCGACTAGCGGATGGCACGGGATACCGGGCTTCTCTCTCATGCGCCCCCGGGCCCCGGGACCCGCTGCAGAAGGCCCGCCGGCCTATCCCTCACGACGAAAGGAACGGATCCTGACGGAGTAGCAGGAAACAAAATGTTATATAATACAAAATGTAAAGTGTACTTTACATGCGGCATGCATCCGGTGCATGCCCATAGGCAATGAAAGGTATCAGATGATCAACCATGCGGACACCAAAATCGCTAGCCCTGGGTTTTGCCGTTCTGTACCTCCTCGCGCTCGCATTCGGGATCCTGGTGGGCAGATGACCGGCAGAGAGAGCCCGGGCTTCCCCTCAGGACGGGAGGTACCGTCTCCGCGTGGAGCGATACGGCCCCGTTATAACCCGCGGGTCTTCACCGGAGAATACAGAAACGTTCCCGCCGCCCGCGAAACGGGCAAGGGGATGAGGAAATCATGAAACCATCAACTTACGTACGCTTCGGCCTTCTCGGCCTTTCACTCTTCCTGCTCATCTGCGGGATTGCATC
>DATJBJ010000017.1:0-7933 GCA_035515395.1 Methanoregula sp.
CAAGGTCGGCATCCTCGTAAATTTTTCCCGGTACCGGACCGCGTAACGATGAGGACAATGAGGCACACCCGGACGTTCCAGCTTAAAAAGCGATCGCCCGGCCAGGTTTCCCTCGCGATGCAACGGGACAAACGACACCGCGGGTCTCCGGGAGGTCCGGTCCTGGCAGGAGTGCGGATCCCGTCACGGCACAATGATCGTCCCTGCTTTTCCCGCGAGCGCTTCCCCTGCCAGCCGGGGCGAAGTGATGATGGCCATCGCGCCCCCGGATTCGAGGAACCGGATCGCCGACTCGATCTTGGGGCGCATGCTCCCTTCCGGGAAGTGGCCCGCGGCGAGGAACGTTTTTGCCTCCTTCAGCGTGATGCGGGAAAGGGCTTTCTGTGATGGCCGTTCGTAATCGAGGTACACGTTGTCAACATCGGTGAGGATCAGGAAAATGGACGCACCGATCATCTTCGCAAGCACGGCGGCGGAACGGTCCTTGTCTACCACCGCCTCCACCCCCCGGAGGGTCCCGGTTTTCCGGTCCAGGATGACCGGGACACCGCCGCCTCCGGAAGCGACCACGATGCAGCCCTCCTCGTACAGGGTCCTGACCATCCCCCCCTCGATGATCTCCACCGGGTCAGGGGACGGGACTACGCGCCGGTAACCCCTTCCCGCATCGCTGATGAGGGAAAACCCCCGTTCCTCTTTAAGTTTTGAGGCCTCGAGCGCCGTATAGAACGGGCCGATCGGCTTACGGGGCTCCGAAAATGCCGGGTCATCCGCGTCCACGAGCGTCTGGCTCAGGACGGTCGCGATCCTCCGGTCGATCCCGAGGAGCCGGAGCTCGTTGTCGAGCGACTGCTGGAGCATGTACCCGATCATGCCCTGGCTCTCCGCCCCGCAGACGTCGAGCGGCATGGGGGGGAGGGTCTTCTTCGCCATCTCGTTTTTCAAGAGGATATCACCGACCTGCGGCCCGTTCCCGTGGGTGATTGCGACATGGTACCCGGACTGCACGAGCCCGGCGATAAGCCGGCAGACCCCGCGGACATTATGCATCTGCTCTTCGGCAGTCCCCGACTCCCGGTGCTTCAGGATCGCGTTTCCCCCGAGCGCGACCAGGACCCTCGTACCTTCTTGGATGGATTTACTCACAAGCCCTCACTCCGGTATTTCATATTCCATCCGGCCCTGCACAGTCGTAAACCCGCCCCACCCTGTCCCCGAACGGTGGAGGGCATAATACATCCCCGCAAGGGTGTCGCACCCCGAGGTGCTCCCGGTGCCGAGGAGCGCCTTCACGGCAGCCGGCGGGCACGTCCCCGCGGCAAGGTGGTTCATCAGGCAGAGCAGCGGTTCGGGAAAACATCCGGCGCAGGCGTCCTCTAAGATTGTCCGGGAGAACGGATTTTCGTATCCGCCGATAATCTCGGGGAGATCGGAGAGGGGCATGCCCTGCAGGCTGAGCACCGCAAGGACTCCGAGGATGAAATCATCTCCCGAAGGTGTCAGCCCGTACCCGATCCCCAGCAGCCGGCGCACCAGTTCGGGGAGTGTCCTGCTCCCGGCAAACGCCCGCACCTGCCGGGCCACAATATCCTTTTCAAGGCCGCGGCTGCTGAGGTCGAGGCCGTACAGGTCGATGAGCATCGCCTTGGCTATGCTGTGGTCGTGCGGGAGTACCCACGGTCGCAGGGACCGGATCGCCCTGAAAACGGTAAAACCCCCGTTCCCCGAAAAATGCAGGTCTTCGACCTGCCCGATCCTCACGGCAAATGCGTCGGTTGTGATTACATCCCGTTCAAAATACGCCTCGCTGATTTCGGGGAGCTTGGGAAGGTCCACGAAGAGGGAGGAAGGTGAGAGCATCCCGGTGCCGGCCTGCACGGTCACCACCTTCCTCCCGAACTGCAGGTTCACCGCCCTCCGGCTCCGGTGGATGGGGGACCCTTCCCCCGAAGCAAACGCCCGGTTCCCGCACCGGGCAGCGGCGATAATCGGAATGTCCGGAATATCCCTCACCCTTTCTTCCCTATCCCGTACTTTTTTGCAAACGCCCTGAGCGCGTCCTGGAACGCTGAGAGGGGGGCACGCGAGATGCCGGCCCCGATCTGGCCGATCCCGGCGGTCTTGTGGGCTATGCCGGTGTTCGACTTCGGGACAAGGCCGGTCTCGTTGACTTTGATGATGTCGATCCCGGTCGGGACGCCCCGGAAGTCCAGCTGCGGGATGACGAAGTCCCGGCTCGTTCCGGCGCAGACCCGGTACCCGTCTTCGGTCATCTTCAGTGCGTCCTCCGGTGTCCCGCCGACAAACCTGACGACGGCAGGCGCGGCAGCAGAGGCATAGCCGCCAAGGCCCAGCGTCTCCATAATCGCGCTGTCGCCGAAGTCGCCGGAAGCGTCCGCCTGGGAGTACCCGGGGAAGTACAGGCCTTTTGGAACTTCGGCCGGCCCTACAAACCACGCACCTTTGAGGCCCGAGACCCCGATCCCGTACCCGACCCCGTTCCGGGTGAGACGGGTGACCACCGTGGAATACTCGATTCCGTCGGCCGGGTCCGCGAGCGCTTTCATCGCCGGCATCGAGAGGTTTAAGAAAAACTGCTCGCGTTCGGCGATGAACCGCACGCATTCGCGCCCGCCTTCGAGATCGAGGAGTCCTTCCATGATTTCCTTAAGGAAGAGCAGGCTCGAGGCATTGAACCGCTGGTGGAACTCGTCTCCCATCAGCAGCCCCTTGCTCGTGATGACCTTGAGGTCCACGGGTGATTTCTTCACCGCGGACTTCAGGTTCGGGCCGAGGACCTCGTTCATCCACCGGAGGCGCCTGAGTACCTCGTCGTCGAACCCCCCGAACCGCAGGATCTTTCCCCTGCCCTCGTGCAGGTTGCAGAACGCACGGTTGCCGAATTCGGCGTTCTCGACCACCGCCACATACATGGAGGCCGAGGTCACCCCGGCCATCGGGCAGGCCGCCCCCATCTCGTGGCAGGGCCTGAACCGGATCTCCCCGCCCGCGGCAAGCCGGTCGGCGTCCCGGGTGTCCTTTGCCTTCCCTTCGGAGATCAGCGCCCCCTGTATTGCGACTTTCATGGGGTCGATCATGTCCTTGTATGCGATCGGCGGGCCGGCATGCAGGATCATGTCGTCCTTAAAACCCGGGATTACTTTTTGTGCCTCGCCGAAATCGACCAGCACCGCCCTGCCCCGGTTCAAGATGTCGACGGCCTTTGCGTTTGCAGGGCCGATCTGTTCCACGATAGCGGAACCCGTTTTTTTCTCCGGCACGCACATCACCCCTTCAATGACGAGAGGATACCAGCAATATCGTCCGGCACCTCGGCAGGGGGGACCCAGTCCACGGGTTTTGCGTCGATCTCCTGCGCGACCATCTCCTCGTAAAACCAGTCCGCCCCGATAGTGAACACCTTCAGCTTACCGATCATCGCTTCACCCCTTTCATCACCTGCGCAGCGTACCACGCGGCCTGCCCCGATGTGGGCAGCACCACTGCTCCCAGCCCGTCCAGCCCTTTCCGGATCCGGTCGTACCCCTGCTTGTCGTCCGGTGTGCCGCAGATCGAAGTGACGAGCACCGGCCCCTTCCTGGTCCCGGCCACACCCCCGAGCCCTTCAAGGGGGTCCATGGCGCTGCCGTACCCCAGCAGGACATCGAAGAGGAGGACTGCGACATCGGGCCGGGCGCTCTCCTTCACCAGCAGGGCGTTCCGCGCCTTGGGGTCGATCATAGGATGGGGCTTTCCCTTCACGTACTCTTCGGCGCCGGTATCGATGCAGACGCTCATCTTCTCCCAGTCGCGCAACAGCGCGTGGGCGGTGTCGAGGGGGGCGTTCGAGTACACTTCGGTGCCCTCGGCTTTCAGGACCGCCTGGGCCTGGTAGCAGAGGCTCCCGCCGACAAAATAACCCCGGAGCCATCTCCCCGTGGCAGGTGCGGTCACATCCGGGGCGGCGGGTTTTGGGATCTCCTGTTTACCGTTGTCCCGGAGCACCGCATTGACCGCATCGTCGATCGAGCCGGTGTGGTACGTCTTCCCGATCCTCTCATCCACGCTGTCCCCGAGCGAGACGAATACCGATGGCCGGGATTTGATCCGGTCGATCACGGCTTTCCGGACGCCCGGGTCCGGTTTTTTTGCAATCACAAAAACGGTGCGGACATCGTCAAAGAGTTCCAGCGCCTGCAGGGTCGAGATCCCCCCGATCTCCTTCTTCATATCATTGCTGCCGACGCCAAGGGCCGACGAGACACCGAGGCCGGCGGCGTGCAGCAGCACCGAAAGTTCCTGGATGCCCGTCCCCGATGAGCCGACGATGCCGATCTCCCCGAACCGGATCCGGTTGGAAAAGCCGAGGCCCTTCCCGTGGATGATGGTGGTGCCGGCATCCGGGCCCATAACGAGGAGCCCCGCTTTCCGGCCCTTCTCCTTGAGCCTTTTCTCCACATCAGCCGGCACATTGCTGGTGAAGATGTGGAGGTTGACGCCTTCGGAAAGCGCGGTGTTCGCAATACCCTCCACATACTCTTCCGGCGTGGAAATGAAGAGGACCGGAAAATCATCCGGCCCGGATTGGCTGCCGAGTGCCTCGAGCGTGACGCGCTTGTGACCTTTGACCATCTCCTGGTCCTTGTCCATCTCTGCAAGCGCAAACGTGATCGCGTCGTCCGCGGTCTTCCCGTCTTCCGCCTCGACCGCGACCCAGATCGAGGAACTGCCGGCCGGGGCCGGGAGATCGAACCCGATGGTACGGAACGTTTCCAGGTTCTCCTTCGTCATCACCATGACGCCGGCTTTTCTCACCCCTTTCCGGGCTTCGAGGTCCCTTCCGATCGCCATCAGGATGATAGAGTCGAGGTACCTCCCCGGCACTTCCCGGTAGCGGATTACCACGGCTATGCCCCCGGTGCGGGAGCACCGGGGGTCTCCACCTCGATGGGGAAGGTAAGGTACACCTGCAGGTACCCCCAGATGGGGCCGAGGAAGTTACAGGCAACCCCGCTCAGGAATGCCGCATAGATAAAATTCGCCTCGAAGCCGAACCCCCCGAAATACGTGGCAAAGAATGTTGCGAACCCGAAGAACGAGGCGGGCGCGGTCGCGAAAATATTGGTCAGTTTCGCGCCCCATAAGATCGGCTGGTTGACGAGGAAGATGATGACCCCGTCGAGGAGGAGCGTCATGCCGAGGCCGTTGACCAGCGGGTTGAGGTACATGAACCCGAGCCCGGCCACCATCCCCCAGAACGCCCCCCAGACGATGCAGGGGTACATCTTCTTGTATACCCCAAGGGATTTTCCCGGGCCTCCGCCGCCAAGGGCGAAGTAGCCCGCCCACGTGATGAACACCGCCCATGCGGGGAAATTGATCTCGTACGGTTTTGGCACGATGCCGGGGATCCCCATCAGGACGGTGAGGCCTGCAAGGAAGGCACCGGTATACGCGGACGGGATCCGCTCTTTGAGCGTTTTTGCCATAATCCCGACCTCACACCCACGCCTTCAGTTCCGGCATCTCCGACCGGTAGATGACGCGTCCCCGCTTGACGATGTACCGGCGGATCGGGAGCTCGATGAAGATGTCCGAGAGTTTCTTGATGCCGAGGACGACGAGGTCGGCGTTCTTGCCCGCCTCCAGCCCGTACGACTTTTCGAGGTGCAGGACCTTTGCGGCATTGGTGGTGATCATGTCCAGCAGCATTTTCTGGTCGTCGATGGTGCCAAGCTGGGCAACGTGCTCGTAAATTGCGCCGATCAGCAGGAGGTCCCCCTTGGCAAACGGTGTGAACCCGTTCTGGACGTTGTTGGTCGAGAAGGTGTGGTTTACCCCGCCCCTGATAAATTTCGTGGGGAACAGCACTCCCCTCCGGGGCTTGATCGGGTCGCCCCTCCCGCTCAGGAACAGGTCGGTGGCAGGAAGGGAGATCAGGTTTATTTTCGCCTCCGCCATTTTCTTTATCGTGTCGTCAAGGACTTTTAGATCGACACTGGAGAGCGAGGTCATGTGCCCGACGCTGACCCTTCCCTGGTATTTCTCTTCGATGGTCCGCTGGATGATGTAGTCAATGGACCGGTACCGCAGGTCGGTGATGTCGTCGCCGAAGTCTGCATGGAAATCGACATCGACGTTGTACTTTTTGGCGAGTTTGAAGATGAGGTCGATCTGTTTCTTGGTGTCCTCGTAGGAGTTTTCGTTGTACGGGCAACCTCCGACGAGGTCGGCGCCCATCTTGAGCGCTTCGTCCAGGATCTCATATGCTCCCGGGGATTTTATCAGCCCTTCCTGGGCAAAGGCACAGATCCTCAGGTCGACAAAGTCCTTGTACTCTTCCTTGAGCCGGAGCATCGCCTTGAACCCGACCAGCCGCCCGAGCGGATCGGTATCCGGGAAACACTGGATGATCGTTGTCCCGTGCTTTAAGACCATGTCGAGGACGACCTTTGACCTCGCATACACTTCCTCGTCCTGGAACCCTTTTTTCAGTTCCCCGGTGGTCTTGATCGCCCCTGCAAGCGTCCCTTCCCGGTTTGGTCTTACCCGTTCGAGAAGTGCCTTGTCGAGGTGGATGTGGGTCTCTATGAACGTCGGGACAACCGCGTCCCCGTTTACGTCGATCACATGCTCTCCCTCGAGTTTGGGGCCGATTTTGGTGATCTTCCCCTTGTCAATCCCGATATCCACAAGCGGCTTACCGTCAGCGACGAGCGCATTCCGAATAACAAGACTATGTGACATAATGCGCCCTGATCGGATTATCGGAATAAATAGATTGTCCCGGTCCGTATCCTTTTTTCCGGACTCGCATTCCTCTGAACGACAAATGCGCAACTGCCGTTTTCGTACTTTTTCCCGAAAAAAGCCTTGGGCGATGACAAAAGCAGAATAATCCCGGGCTGGTTCCGGTGCGATAATTTCGGGATCCGGCCCCCGGGTAAAAGCGGCCGGCCGGGTTGCCTTCATGCACAATGCATATTACCAGCTTCCAGCGTATCAGGAACTTATGAACCTGAAAAGGCCAGCCCTCCTGATCCTCGATATGCAGAACGATACCGTTCTTGACGGGGCACCATTGAAAGTCGCCCAGGCACGGGCAATCGTCCCGAAGATCCGTAAAATCCTGGATGAGTTCCGTGCAAGAAAAATTCCGGTCTTCCACATGGTACGGGTCCACAAACCGGATGGTTCGGATGTCGAATTTTTCCGGCAGGAACTATTCAAAAAACAACCGTTTTGTATCGAGGGAACCCGGGGCGCAGCGGTGATCGATGAACTGGCCCCGGTCAAAGGAGAGTACGTGATCCCCAGGGTGAGGATGAGTGCGTTCATGGGGACTGACCTCGATCTCATGCTCAGGGGTATGGGCATCACCGATCTTGTGGTGACCGGGGTCCAGACCCCCAATTGCATCCGAACCACCGTCTGTGATGCGATGGCATACAATTACTCACCGGTCCTTATTGAAGACGCCATCGGCGCCCAAAACGATGAAATCCATGCTGCAAATCTGAGGGATATGGCAAATTTCGGGGCACGGATCGCAAAGGCCGGGGATCTTATCGCATCGCTGAAGTGAAAGCACCGGTAAAGGTATGGATGGGGAAGCGCGTTTGACCAGGAAGATCTCATGGTTACCGGGGTTGAATTTGCCATAATCGGGATTGCGGCGGTCCTGGCAGGGTTCATCAACGCACTGGCGGGGGGAGGAAGCCTGATCATGTTTCCTGCGCTCATCGCCATCGGCATCCCTCCTGTGGCTGCCAACGTTACCCACACGGTCGCACTGACTCCCGGCTATCTCGGGGGGGTGTACGGGCAGCGGGGCGACCTGAAGGGGCAGGGGAAACTTCTCTGGATATTTATCCCGGTCGGCGCGATCGGCGGTCTTGCCGGGGGCTTTATCCTCCTCCTGATCAGCGCGGGA